>NZ_LNGH01000021.1 GCF_011057715.1 Marinitoga sp. 38H-ov | reverse complement strand
AGTATATTCTTACTATATGTAAGTATAAAATTTCCAAAAATTTCAAAATTCCAACAATTCAATTTTATCTTATAATTTCTATAATTCTTTATTTATAATAGTTACAGAAAACAGATACTTTTAATGTAAATCTTGAATTTAGTTAAAATTTAAACATCAAACATGCATGGTTGAGCGTTTTCTCACTAAACCGGGCAAAAACAAATGAAATAGCTTTATTTTATATTTTATGAAATCCTTTATTAATAAGGGTTATAAAAAAACCGCCTTCTAAAACCCGCATGGTTGAGCGTTTTCTCACTAAACCGGGCAGTTTTCTCACTAAACCGGGCAGGGTGTTTCTAGAAGTACTATTATTAGCTGTTTTAAATAGCCTATTTTTTCCTAAATAATAGTATATAAAATATTAGGTATTTTATATAGGGCTGGATTTTTAAAAATCATCCAGCCCATTTTTAGATCTTAAAAAAAGAGAAAATATAGTGCCGTACAGATTGCCCTTTTTAAAAGCTCTAAGTTATACAGGAAAGTCAAGAAAAAGCAAGATAATAGAGCATTACTCTTTTTAAGAAAGAACTATTAAATGCGTTTACTTTTATTTCTTAAATGTTGTTTTAGTCGCTATATTTAATTAATAGAATGATTTATTAGCTTTTATAAGTATTACAGCTATTTTTTTAAACTCTCTAATAGCTCAAATTTCTAAACTTTTCTAAAATTTTTTAGTGTTACAAAACCATGAAGACACAAACGACATTATGTCGCTTGTAACTTCATAAATTCTTAACAATAAAGGATTTGCTTTATATCGAGTTTTACTGTAACAGGTGATAGTGTAACAGATAGTAACGTTTGTAACAGTAAAAATAATACAAGATCTCATACTAAAAATTTAGTAAGCGTCCTTTCAGTCTATTGCTTGTGTAACAAATGTGAGATATAATAAAATAAAAAAAGGAAAGGAGCTTAAATATGGCCAATAATAAATTGACAGTAAATGATGTTAAAGTATATATTAATAATTTTATAGCAGAGGTTGTAAGAAATTTAAATGTAGATAATATGAAAAAAATTTATAATGCATTTAAAGGATTTAAAATATATTTGGATAAAAAACTTTATGAAGATAAATTTAAATATAATAATCTACCAAGATTTAAAAGAGGAGATATTATTTATGTAGATTTAGGTGAAACTCTAGGATCAGAGCTTTATAAAGTGCGTCCGGCTATCGTTATAGAAAATGATAATAAAAAAACTGATAGAACAATAGTTATAATACCAATAAAAACTTCAAATAATAATGGAAAAAAAGAAAACATAGATGGATTAATTGATGTAGGAAGCAATCAAAGATTAAATGATAAAAGTTATGTTGACTTAAAGCAAATTAAGACGATAAGTAAAATGAGAATAAAAAATCTTCAGGAAATAAAATATTTGAAAGAAAAAGGCTATAAAGGATTTATTTTAGGAAGGTTAAGCAATGAGCATTTAGATAAAATAGATGATGAAATGATAAAGCTCTTTACTAAAAAAAATGTAGTAGAAAAGGAAGATGTATGATTTTAAAAGAAAATGAGTAAATTGAAGAAAAACAGCGAAAAAACACGAAATTTATTGATAATATCCAATAATCACCAATAATAAAAATTAAAATTAAGCCGTCTTTATGTTATAGTGTTAACGTAAGAATTTTTAACTGTGCCCTTAGCGGCCCTAACTGAATGGAAATTGCCTTTGCGGCCCAAAGCGTTTGGAATACCCTTCCAGACGCTTTTTTTTATATTATGAATATGGGATGTCTTTTTTTAGCCAACCTTCCCCAAAATTGGTGAGCGTTATTATATAAAGCGAAACCGGCATCAGTAAAAAGTGAAATAATTCGTATGATATCGAGGCTGGCTTCGCTTTATATAAATTATCGATAAAATAGAAATAGTTCAGGTTACAAGAAGTTTAACAATCTAAACGACATCGTGTCGTTTAGGTCAGAAACAAATTCGTAATAAGAAATAATCCATTTATAAAGAAGATAAGAGGGGCGCGTTTTACGATATCTTTAGTGGAAAATATCAATAAGATGACTTCAAAAATTGAAGTGAAAAATGACATGCTAATAATTGTCATAGCAACTGGCACGGCAATTAACACAGCAAAACCTGCTCAGAGATGAACAAGTAAATGAACTGGTAAGCGAACAGGTTTAAATTCTGAACCAGAGATAAATAATATATATTAATAATCAAACGGCGCTCGGCACCAAAGGATTTAAATATAGGAAACTTCAATTCTGAGACTCACATAAAAAGACTTGTTTTGTATAAAGAAGTAGGAGGGGGATAAATTAATTTTTATTTTTTAATTAAAAAAATTTATGATATAATAAATAATGGATATTATAAAATAACTAATTTCTAGAGCCTCTAAAAGAGGCTTATTTTTTTTATCTTTCATGATATCACCTCCTTCGTTCAAAGGATCCATTTAAAATAAACATTATAAATTCACCTCCTTTAATAATGGATTTTCCCCCCTCCTACATAAAGAAATAACGCCCATATAGGCGATACTTCTTTTTTTTTATTCACTTGATAATTGCAATAAATTTGTTAATACAGGTAGCGTTATTTAGAAGATATATTCGAAGCTCTAATATATTATTCTATAAAAATGTAGTAAATCCTAAAATAAAATACATTTTAGTATAAGTTTGATTTTGCTAAATTATTAGATCTTATAAAATTAGAATTTTATATACTCTTTTAAAGTATTCTGTAATATGCACCAATAGTGAATTATTCGCCAACTTTGTAATATAATCTTAAAACGATATAGCCTCTCTAAGACCATTAAAAAAATCTTGTGATTAAATAGTTAAGTGTCTGAATAAAAGACTCTCAAATCGCCTAATTTTAGAGGCTAAAAAATGCACTATTAGCTGATTATAGAGTTTGAATATGAAATGAAAAAATTAGCTATTTTCTCAGCCTTTCTCAGTATTTTAGTATCTATTATCGAATTCCAGTAATATATGGTATAGTATTATTGAAAGTATGTATTACACTTTATATTACAACCTGTATTACTTATTGTATTACTTATTGTATTACATTTTGTATTACATATAGTAGATAGTTACAACATACGCACACTTAAAAAAAAGGATAATACTTACTTTTATCGAATAAAAAAAATGTAAGTGATTACACTTTAGAAATATATTTCGTAATGTATTACATCCTGTATTACACTGTATATTACACTTTGTATTGCATCTTATATTACATTGTATATTACATGGAGGGGAGAATATGGGTTTAAAAGAGGTTGAAGTGTTAAAAGATAAAATTAGAGAATTACTGCTTTCTGGATATTCCATGAATAAGGCTGAAAAAGAATTAGGGCTAACAAGAAACGATATTCAAAGATATTATGAGAGAGTATCTGGAGAAAATCCTAGAGAATTAATCGCGGAAGCTAAGACTAAAAAGATAGAGAATAAAACGAAAGATATGTCTCTTTCCAGTACGTTACACTTTGTAAAAGGAAATACTGATAATAAAAGGAGTGAGAGTGATTTATTAAAGAAAATCAATCATTTAGAAAAAATAATAAAGAGCTTAGATGAAAGATTAGCAAAACTCGAAAATAGCAAGACTATAGAAAATACAGAAAAATCAGAGCTTAATTTTGAAGATTTAGAGAAGATATACAGGAAAGGTGAAAAGAAAGTATATTCCTTTAGAATGTTATTAGATCTAAAAGAGAAACTTCAAGAAGAGGCTAAAAGAAATAATATTTCCACTAATGAATTAATCAATTTAATCCTTTTGGATTATTTCAGAAAAAATTTTTCTGAGGGTAGGAATAAGAATAAGAAAATGTTATAAAATTGATTTTATCTGAGAACAAGTGAAAAAGGTAGTGTAAGTTTTGACTATTTTAACTTAATCTGGGGAATACTAGTGAAAAAATAGAACAGAAATAAATTTAAAAATTAATAATTTTATTATAGTGTAATATTTTGGTCATACCCAAGAATGGTGGGTAGATTAAGTTTAATTAAAAAAAAGTTAAGAGATGTAATTTTTTTAACAATTTTAACGCTTCATCTTCTTTTTCTTGTGGTATAATTTAATTAATAGAAAATTAACTACTATTTTACACTCATTTTTTTGATAAAATAGTTAAGCAAATTGCAGAATATATAAAATTAGGTTAGAATATAAACCGGAATAAAAACAGGATTTAAAATATGTATTGAAGTAATGTTTCAACATTATATAAAAGAAAAATTATTAATTATGTAATGAACTGGACTTAAAATGATGGGAGGATGGAGAATGAAAAAGGAGATAGTATATGTTTTAATTGTTTTTATTAGTATATTTTTTATATCATGTACTAATGTAGAAAAATTAGGAAAAAATGTTGAAAATAGTAATGATTTAGAAAGTTATCTATATGAGAATAATGTTATTAAAACATCCGAGTATTATACTAAAGATGGTTTTTTGGTATTCAAAAATTATTTTGAAGATGGAAATTTAGTAAAACAAGAGATATTTGATAAAGAAGGTAATATAGAGTATACATTTGAAATAAAAAATGACAAGATTTCTTCTATAAAAAATTCAAAGGGTCAAAAAATACCTGCTAATAAAATATATTATTATAATAATATTAGTCATACAAAAGAATTATTTTTGCCGAATAAAATATTTACTTTTGAAGATTATCTTAATAATATAAAAGATAAAGGCTTTTATAAATCATTGTATGATGAATTAGATCCAGGTCAATATACTTTTGGATATAAAATAGAGACAGTAGAAGCTGGACCAACTATAGGTCAGATTTCTAGTACGGTTTTTTTATCTGCAGTAGAATATCTTATTCCAATTGCAACAAATAAACTAATATCAACACTCGTTAATAAATTAAAACCAATAAAAGATTTAATACAGTATGGAAGTGATTTTTATTCATATATAAAAAGCAATTTTCAAATAGAAAAAGAGGAAAAATTTCAAGAATGGAGAAGAGAACAGAAAAAAATTTGGGTTCAACATTATATTTCTGATGAAAATGGAAAATGGGTAAAAAGCTGGGATAAAGTCTTTGCAATTGCCGAAATGCATTTTGCTAATGTAATATTAAAGATGAATGGGAGAACATATTATAAATATTATAATTATGGAGTCTACGAAACTAGAAGTGAACCTGCTTTTGTAAGAGAAATAAAAAGAAATGTTGAAGAAGTTGAATCACCAAATTATGGAAGTAACAATACGTTACTTTCAATTGCAAAAGAAAATTATTTTACATATTTAAATAGCGGGAAATACAATATATGGTACGAAACTCAATAATTTAATAATCTATATTAGAAAGGACTAATACAATGTTTAATTATTGGAATCAGTGGAAGAGTGCTGATTTTAGATTTAAATTAATGATGTTTGTAATTTTAATAATAATTTTGTATTTCCCGTTAAAATTAGTATATAACTTATACTTTAATCCTTTATATGTAATTAAAAAATATTATAATACAATGGAAGTAGCAACAAGACAATATGAAACTTACCTTAAATATACTATTGATTATGAAAAAGAAAGATTAAATGAACTTTTAAATGAAATGATTGAAGAAAGAGAAAAAATAGTATTAAATCCAGAAAAAGCTAAAAGTTTAATGAAAAAATATTATATTGATTTAGAAAAAGAGGAAGTAATGAATTATATTAAAATTGCACTTTCTTCAGATTCAGATCATTACTATAAAAACATAAAAATAACACAATATGGATATGAAGTATATATAGTAAATCCAGAAATAACCCGAATTACTCTGGATTCTAATGATAAAATTATAGAAAGAACAATTGTTACAGACGGATTAAAAAAAATAAAATATCCAGAAAATGCTGAAATAACCTTTTATATAGTAAGAACATGGAAAGGATTAAAAATCGATTGGATTAAATCTGTTTATAATGTCAATAAATAGTATTTTAGCTTTAAAGAGAAAATAAAATTTTTTTGTAAGTAGAAAAAATATAACCCTCTTCTTGGTATGGTAAAATAAATCCAAGAAGAGGGTTTTTAATTTTATTAATAAAAGTCATTTAAATTTTTAATTAATCATATTCTTTAATGGATTGATATCAATTAAAGAATCGAATCCGAGTAAAAAAGTAATAATATCTTCAACAAACATATCCCTAAATTTAGATAAATTCGTAAAAATGTGAGCGCGTTTTGGAAATCTCTTAGGTCTTTAAATTCGAACTTTATAAAATAAAATGTGGGGGAGGGATTTATTAAATTGCGTTATTATTATACTTCAAAATCTTTCTTATTGCACTATCTATAAGCCTTCTAACATCTGATTTTTTATACTTCTTATTAAACTTGTCATAATATTCAAAATCATGAATTATATAAAACCAAAACAAACATTCTCTTTCAAGATCTGATAAATTAATCTTTTCACTGTATAACCAGAATTCTACCAATTCAGAAATAGCAAATGCTTTAATTAAAGTTTCTGGATATCCTTCTTTTCTTAAAGTATTAAAATCACGAACACGATTAATTTTTCTTTTTATCTTTTCATATCTAGGTGAATAATAAGGGTATTCAAAATGGATCTTTCCAGATTTAAAGTATAAATGAACCACTTGAGAGAAAATATCTTGAATAGCCCTGCGGTACTTTTGAAGATAACAAATTATATCTTTTTTAGTGACGGGCTTTTTTATCATTTTATACACCAGCTTTTAATTCATCTAATGCACCATTTAAAACATCTTCAGCAATACTTAGAGGTAATGCAACACCTTTTTTGGAAGGTTTCCATTCACCGTCAATATCTTGATAAAAAATTCTGATGTTTAATATATTCTTTCCTTTATACTCACTGATAAAAACTCTGATTTTTTCTCTGGCATTTTTATCAAACTCTTTCATAATTCACCTCCTTAAAGCTAAAATTAGGCGATTTAAAGGCACGTGTGGGAGGTTTATGTGTAATTACTATCAAACAAAAAAAGACGGGCTTAAAACTTAAAATTTTAGGGCTAATTTATTTTTATCAGCTTATCTTTTAATTTTTCCATGAAGGGCTTGAATTCTTTCTCTGTTAATTTAAATTGATAATATTCTATTTTTCCATTTGCCATATATACTGCCATTTGTTTAAACTTTTGTAATTTGTTAGCTAGATTAATTGGTACTTTTACGATATAGAAATTATCATTTCCTTTTCTTTCAATCCAGAATTCAATCATAGAATCACCTCTTTAGATATCCCCTTTCCATTAAAAGCTTAACTATAGCCTCTCTGATAATCTCTGATACATTACGACCTTCTTTTTTGCTTAATTCAACTAAGAGCTTTTTAATATCGTCGGAAACATTTATGTTTATGCGATATATAATAACCACCTCCTATATATATTATACTACTATATTATGTATATATACAAAAATGTTACACAACATATAGTATTTTTGTTGAAAAAGATCTGGAATAATAAATACTGAAGATGACCTAACTATAATTCAGTACATCATCCTAAGTTATCTTGAATTTTGTGTGTTAATATATATGTGGTTAATTTATATATGAAAGGAGGGGAGAATATGGATAAAACTTAGTTAACTATTCTTCTTATAGCGCTTTTGATATAGTATACATTCCAACCATTGTTAAATTTTATATCCTATAAATTCCCAGTTTTAGCTTATTGTAATGTTGCTGACGACACACTATCAGTCAATATATTAAATAAACTAATATCTGGGCTAGAGGGATTGTAGGATATATTGTCAAAAAAATCATCGAACCAAAAAATCAAAAAAAAGAAGCGCTATAAGATCAGAGGTCGTCGTTAAGGCGACCTTTTTTGTTATTTATGTACATTAAACACTCATTATTCCTATGCTGTATGGTAGTTATATACATGGTGCGTAT
Source organism: Marinitoga sp. 38H-ov (assembly GCF_011057715.1). Taxonomy (NCBI): domain Bacteria; kingdom Thermotogati; phylum Thermotogota; class Thermotogae; order Petrotogales; family Petrotogaceae; genus Marinitoga; species Marinitoga sp. 38H-ov. The sequence continues at coordinate 5,495 of NZ_LNGH01000021.1, read as the reverse complement.
TATATTACATAATATGTACCAATATATTAAACTAAGCATAAAAAGTCAATTTCCAGCGATATAAATAATTCATTTTTTAGCTTTTTTCTTAGATCTTAATTTTGTTACATTTAATACTTGATTTTGTATGTTAGTTTGTATTATAATATGATTAGATATGAAATGTATTGAAAAGAATAACAAAGGAGGGAAACTTTATGAAGTTTGAAACGGATAAAATCATGGATGAATATTTTAATTATTTAAGACATTATCGAGGTGTAAATGAAAAAACTATTGCTAGGTATAGAGCCACCATAAGAGATGTATTAAGCTATGGTGTTACTAAAAAAGGTACAGATAAATTTTTAAAATCATTAAAGAAGTATAAAGAAAGCTCAATCCAAACTAAAATTGTAATAGCTAAATCATTTATAAAATATCTTTATGACCGTGGATATATAAAAGAAAATTATCTAGCTAATGCAAAGGCTCCAAGATTCCAGAGATTACCTAAATATTTAACTGATGATGAATTTAAAAAGGTTATTGAAGGTATGAATGAATATTATAAGGCTTTAGCTATCTTTTTAAGAAATACTGGACTGAGGATTTCTGAATATTATAATTTAACCAAGAAAGATATTAGAGTAAATGGCGAACATGTAGAACTAAGAATAAAAGGTAAAGGTAATAAAGAAAGAGTGCTATTAATAGAAAAGAAGTTATTAGATCTAGCTAATGAATATGGACTATTTGAAAACAAGAGATCCATACGGGCTATACAAAAATATTTTAATAAGCATGGAATACATCCTCACCTTTTAAGACATTCATTTGCTGTAGAATTTTTAAATCGTGGTGGAGCTATTAATCAGTTACAGGCTATATTAGGACATTCAAATATTGCTATAACTGATATATATACTAAAGTTACTTCAAACAATGTAGTAATAAAAACATTTTAAAGGAGGCTAAAATATGGGAATAGATGATGAATTACTTACAAGAAATGAGGTTATGGAATTATTTAAAATTTCAGCTCCAACTATTTATCGCTGGGGGAAAAAAGGAATATTAAAGCCCATTAAGATAGGAAAGAAAGTCTTTTATAAGAAATCAGACATAGAAAAATTATTAAATGAAAGTTATAAGATACCAGAAGATAATTAGACTTTCTAGACACTAAAAAGAAGATAAATGGATTTTCCGGACACTAAAAAAAAAGAGAAAATATAAGACGATTTAAGGCTATTAAAAATTTCCTGATTTAATATTAGAATGAATTTAAAACGTCTCAGAGGCTCAAATTTTAGCGAATATGATTAAATTTTTAGTGGGGGGTGGGTTCATATGGTATTTGAAATCATTTTTCGAGTGGAACAAAATAAGGAGCATTTAAAAGAGGAGGAAATCTATTTCGAGGGGAGGTTAAAAGATGCTAGGAGTATAAGACTAGAAAAGGTGAGAAAAGTATTATACTTACAGCTTTTCAATGACGGTGTTATCTCTTTTAAACCAAGTAGAGAAATTGATGAGGTGTTTTTGGAAAAAGTTTTATTTGAAGACTAATTATAAGGAGGGTATTGTATGGATTTAGTTAAAGAACAACAAGAACGAATTTATAGTTTGGAAAATGAGCTAGAAAGTCAGTTAATTGAAATGGAGGCTTTAAAAGATTTATTATCTGATTTGTTTGGAAGAGTGGATCCTACACCATTGAGTACAGAAGAGAATAAAATGTTTGCATTGTTTAACGCATTACAAAAGCTCAAATATACTTATAACCTTTTATTTGTAATGTTGGAAAATATGGAAACCAATATTAAAAGAGGAGAAGAGGTATTAAGAAAAGGGACACCTCTAAAAAAAGAAGTATCCCTTTAAAGAAAAAATACATAAAAATAGCATGTTAATTATATCATATATTCCCAGTTTCCCAAAAGGGAGCTGGGATATTAAAAAGAAAATCTAAAACTTTAGGAGGCGATTAAATGACTAATAAAGAAATACTTAAAAAACTGAAGATTAAATTATATGAATTAAATTTAGATCCAACACCTAAAAAAACTAAGCTAGGTATTAAAGCAAAGTGTCCTTTTCATGATGACCATACACCTAGTTTTAATATATTTGAAAATGAAAATGGGTATTTAATTTATAATTGTTTTGCTTGTGGAGAAAAAGGTTCATTAAAAGACTTGCTTAAAAAATTAAATATAAATCCTAAGGAATATGGTTTAAATGAAAAAAGAAAATTCCCTAAACCTTTCTATGAATTCATGAGGAAAAGATTAAAAGCATCTGATAAAGAAATAGAGTATTTAGCTTTCAATTTTGGTATAGAAGGAGATAATGAAAAGTTAAAAATTCCTTATAGAGATGAAGAAGGTAATTTTCTAGGTGGTTATTTTACCAGATCTTATAACAAAAAGGAAATGAGATTTGCTAAAGGATTAGAAAGACCTTTATTTTTTGCTGATGACATTAAGAGATTTGAAGATATAAGAGATATAAGCGTATTTGGGGTATTTATAACAGAAGGTCATATGGACGCCTTATCCCTTTTAAAATACAACTTACCAGCTGTAGCTACTGGAGGAAGCGGAAATATCGAGAAGTATTTAGCCACATTAGAAAAATTAGGAGTCACTAACCTTTATTTAGCTTTTGATAATGATAAAGCAGGAAGGGAACATACACTAAATTACATAAAAAAAGCATATACTAAATTCTATTTCAATGTTAAAGTGATTGAAATTCCAGAAGATTATAAAGATATAAATGAATGGTTAATGAAATCGGATAACTTTTATAATGAGTTTTTGGAAGCAAAAGCTAGTGCTGATACCCCAGAAGGAAATGGATTTTTTAATTATGTTGATTTAAGTTATGGTGAAATGCTAAAAAATAATAATTTTAAAAATAAATATGAGATCTTGAATAAGGTTATAGCCTTCTATGGAAAAATACTCCCTCAAAATTATGCTTTTATTGATGATGAGGTTATAAATAAGATTTTAAGCTATCTTTCTGTTGATAAAACAGACTGGATAGAAAGATTTGAAAAGGTAGAAATAATAAAAAAAGAGCAACAAAAGAAGGATTATTTGATAAATCTCACTAATGATTTAATTAAATCCATAAATGATGGTGATGATATTAAAGTTATATTAGATGAGTATTATAGAAATGCTAGTGAAGTATATTTAGTAGAAAATAATGATGGATCCGTATATGACATGATAGATGATATTATCAAGGATATCGAAAACGACAAACAACCTTATACTAGCGAATTTTTAAAAAAAGATAATAATTATTTATATATCTATCCCAGTGATTTAAATATTATAGCTGGAGAAAGAGGAAATGGAAAAACTACATTCGCATTGAATTTGCTTTTGGAAATGCTTGAAAAAGGTTATAAATGCTTATATGTAACATATGAAATACCTATAAGATTTTTAATTCGACAATTAGTAGGAATAAAAGAAAATATTCCTTTTGAAAATACTAAAGATAATATGGATAAGATTAGAGAATTTGCATTAACATATGGAAAGAATTTTCATTTAAAAGAAGGGATTCCAATAGAAGATATATTATTTTTAGGTAGGTATCATAAGTACGATTTTATATTCGTGGATTATGATGAAAAGGTGAAAACTACTAAAAATTTCTATGGCAACTATGAAAGAGAATTAGCTTATATATCTGGATCATTAAAAGATTTAGCTAGAGAAACTGAAAGCGTAGTATTCTTATTAAGCCAAGTTACTGTAAAAAAAGAAAAGAGTAAAAATGGAGATCTTGAATATGCTACAAGATACAGTAAAAACAAAGAACAGGACGCCTCATTATTCTTAGTGGTTAAAAAGACTGAAAATATGGAAATTAGAGTCGCTAAAAATAGATATGGATTTATTCCTAAGGAGCCTATTAAATTAAATATAAATTGGGAAAGTAAGAAAATTACACCAACTATCTATATATAGGGGGATGAAATAATGGATAATTTAGAATCTGAAAACTCAGTCACTATAAACTTTATTGAAACAAAAAAAGGAAAAGAAAAAAGGCTTAATAACTTAATAAGAGATAAAAAATTAACCTTAGCAAAATTAAAAAAAATAATAAAAGATAAGAAAGCTATAAGTATTATTGATACTGAAGTAGAGGTATTTTCTGAAAAATCAGAAGTTATCATAATAAACAGCAAATATATATTAGAAAACTTCAAAAAATATTTTAAAGGTGTTTTAGAACCTATAGAACCGGAAGTGAAAAAATATTTATTAGAAAATCCTTTCTTTGATTTAAAATCATTATTTGATATGTTTTTTGATATTAAAATAAACTTTAATATTTTAAATTTCGATACTAAAAAATTTGATGTCATTTTCACCCCGCCAGAAATAGAAGAAAGCTATGATATAAAGGTTTTTTATGATGATGCTTTAAACATAATTATGAAAAATAAAAATGATTTCTTTGATGATTATAATTATGATAATTCATTTATTAGAAATGCTTTAATTTGGTCTATTTTAAGAACTTCAGATATTAAACTTGAAGATCTAACATTATCAAAATCTCAAATCGATAGTTACCTAAAAGATGAAAAGCATTTTTATACTTTGGAAAAAAATAACACTATTACTAATCCAAAATTCTTTGTTTTCTTTAATGCTTTATACTACAAGCCATTAAGATACAAAATTCAGCATGATACAGTTAAAATAATTTCCAAAAATAGAAATTTTAAAAGTAATGATCCCGTTGATATTATAGAAAATATGAGCAAAACTAAAACTACTTATTATCTATCTGAGAAAGAAAAGAAACCTTTAAATATTTATCATAATATTGCTTTATTTGATTTATTATTAAGAATGCTTAGAACAAAACAAATAAAAAAATATTTTGTTGTTGTAAAGGGAAATGAAAAAATTTCTAAGGAAGATACAAAAAATATCGCTATTATTGATAATAATTTAATAAAAACCTTTCTAAATGTTGATGATAAAATAGCCTCACGCATTAAAAAGTCTATCTATGATTTAAGCGATTTAGTGCTAGTAATAGAAAATGAAAACTATCGTTATGGGGTATATCCTATTAGAAAAACGGCATTTATTGAAGATAAGGAAAACAATAAAAGAATAGATGTTTTTGAAATAGACAAGTTATTATATGCAAACAGTAAGAATTATTTAACTTTAAAAATTAATCCTTTCTTAAGAATAAAAGAATTAGATGCTTCAAGTAGAGAAAAGGAATTTATTCAAAATGTATATTTATATATCTTAAATCACAGTAATTTAAAAAATAAGCGATGCTATATTAATGCAAAAAGTTATTCTGAGGATTTTGATAATAATTACGCTCAAAGAAGAGAATGGAATGTTTTAAAAAATAATATTAATAATGCTTTAAACTATTTAAGAAATGAAGCAAAACTAATAGAAGATTATAAAGAAAATGGTGATTCATTTATAGTATATTTAGAGAAA
>NZ_LNGH01000020.1 GCF_011057715.1 Marinitoga sp. 38H-ov | reverse complement strand
GTTCGAATCCCTCTGGGCGCGCCACCTTTTTTTTTAGTGATGGTGGCATTAGTTCAGTGGTAGAACGCCTGACTGTGGATCAGGATGTCGTGGGTTCAAATCCCACATGCCACCCCAACAAAAAAGGAAGCCTAGGCTTCCTTTTTTGTTTATATTTGTTATATTTATTTCCAACTGTTTAAATATGCTATTTGTTCTGGTGTTAATTCATCGATTTTTATTCCCATAGATTCTAGCTTTATTTTTGCTATTTTCAAATCTACTTCATATGGTACAGGTTTAACATCAATTTCTAATTCTCCCTTATGTTCTTTTAAATATTTTGCTCCTTCAAGTTGTAAAGAAAATGATAAATCCATAATTTCTACAGGATGTCCATCGCCGTTTACAAGATTAACAAGTCTTCCCATGCCAAGTAAATATAATTTATTACCATTTGGCATAGTGTATTGAGTTACACCATTCCTAACATCTTTTTTTTCAATATTTATTCTTTCTAAGTCAGCAACTTTTACCTCTATATCAAAATGCCCTGCATTTGCAAGTACAGCGCCATCTTTCATACTTAAAAAATGTCTTTCTATAATTACGTCTGTATCGCCTGTTACAGTGATAAAAAAGTCTCCTATTTTTGCAGCTTCATCCATAGGCATAACCTCAAAACCATCCATTACAGCTTCTATAGCTTTTATAGGATCAACTTCTGTTACAATTACTTTTGCTCCGAGCCCTTTTGCTCTCATTGCTACACCTTTTCCACACCATCCATAACCAGCAACAACAACATTTTTGCCAGCAACTGTTAAATTAGTTGATCTAATTATTCCATCCCATGTAGATTGACCAGTTCCGTATCTATTGTCAAAAAGATATTTCATATATGAATCATTTACATCTATAACAGGTACTTTTAATTTTCCATCTTTAAGTAAAGCTTTATATCTTTTTATACCAGTTGTTGTTTCTTCGTTTATTCCCCAAATATTTTCTAATAATTCGGGATATTTTTCTACAATTCTAACTCCTAAATCAGCTCCATCATCTATAACTATATTAGGTTTAATTTCTAAAACTTTGTCAATATTTTTCCAATATAATTCTTCATCAGTAGAACGTTTAGCATATACATTAACACCATATGTTTTTAATGCTTCAGCAACATCATCTTGTGTCGATAATGGATTGCTACTTGTAATGGCTACATTTGCACCTAATTCATGCAAAACAACAGCTGTATAAGCAGTTTTAGCTTCAAGATGAATACTCATAGATATATTTATATCTTTAAATGGTTGTTCATCCATATACATTTCTTTTAAAGAATTTAATACTTTCATATGTTGCTTTACCCATTCAATCTTTTTTCTACCGGAATCAATTAATTCCATATTATCCCCCCTAAGTTAATATATAATCATTATATCATTTTTTATAAACAATTTATAAACCCAGAGAAAATCTCTGGGTTCATTTAATATATGAATTTTCAACTACATATTCATCAACTAAATCATTATAATCATCTAACCAATATGCATTAGGATTTCTTTTATATATCATAAACTTACCAGCATTTTTTGGATCATGTGCTCTATGATATCTAAATATAATATGTTCTTTAGTTAAAGCAGCTACTTCAATTTTTCCAGTTTCATGGGACATAGCAAATTTAGCTCTTTTAGCAAGTCCTGATACATTCATAATAGCTTTTAAAAAGATTTGATAACCTTCTTCTATAGGAACTACAAATGGTTTATTACCAGCAACGGGTCTTCCTTGGAATACATAATATGGAGGTATACCTATAAATGACAATTTTTTAAATAATTCCATCAAGGTTTTCCAATCTGCATTAACTCCTTTTATTAAAGGTGTTTGATTTGCTAATATAGCTCCAGCTTTTAATAACTTATTAGCAGCTTTAATAGATACATCTGTTATTTCATTAGGATGATTAAATTGTGTCATTATATATATCTTCTTTTCATCTGTTGAATATTTTTTAATCATTTCTATTAAATCTGGATCTTCTAATATTCTGTATGGATTAAAAGCAAGCATTTTTGATCCGATTCTAATTATTTTTACATGGTCAATATCTCTAATTTGTTTGATAATATTTTCTAATTTCTTTGTAGATAATAATAATGGGTCTCCACCAGTTAATAATACATTTGTTATTTCCTTATGATTTTTTATATATTCTAAATCATCACTTACATCTCTTGCAACTTCTTCACCAACATTAATAAATAATCTTTTTCTAAAACAAAATCTACAAAATCCTCCACACACATCATTTACCAGAAGCAAAGCCGTATCTCTATATTTGTGTTGTAATCCTTTGCTTTTGGTATATGATTTTTCATTTGAAGCATCCAATTTACCCCATTCTTCCAACTCTTCAACTTGAGGTATAATTAATTTTCTAATAGGGTCATTTGGATCATTCCAATTAATTAAACCTAAATAATAATCATTTGCTCTAAATTTGTATTTTTCTGTAACTTTTTTTAATTCTTTTTTTTCTTCATCTGTTAATTGTTCCACCTTATCAATGTTTATAATATACTTTACACTCAATTCATCCTCCTCCTTTCAAATTTTATATATTAATTTTTATGCATTAAACAAAAAAAGAGACTCTTTTTAGAGCCTATATATTGGAATGATTTTGACATGATTTAAGATAATATATATATTAATTATATCATAATATTTTAATATCACAAAATATTTAATATTCAAAAATTACTTGAGGTTTATTTTTTGTAGGATGATAAGTTATTATACAATCAATATCAAATATTTCTTTCATTATATTTTTTGTAATAACATTTTCTGGTTTTCCAGAATATTTAATAATACCATCTTTAAATATATATATTCTATCAGAATATAATGAGGCTAAATTAATATCATGGAATATAGAAATTATACTTTTATGTTTTTCTATAGATTCATTTTTTACTATACGTATTAATTGTTGTGTATAACCTGGATCAATTTGTGAAACAAATTCATCTAATAATATTACATTAGTATCTTGTACTAAAGATCTTGTAAGCATAACTCTTTGCTTTTCTCCACCACTTAATGTATTATATATTCTACTTTTAAATATTAAAGTATTTGTTTTTTTCATTGTTTCATCAATGATATTAATATCGCTTTTTGAAAAAAAAGTTTCATGTGGTATTCTACCAGAAGAAATAATATCTTCAGCAGTAAAGTCAAAAGATGTAAAAAATTCTTGTGGTACAACAGATATTTCTTTAAATAATTCTTTTTTTGAATAATTTTCTATGTTTTTTCCATTAATAATAATTTCTCCATTATCTTTTTTTTCTATTAATGTCAATAATTTTAATACAGTAGTTTTACCTGAACCATTAGGTCCAATTATAGATACAAACTCACCCTTTTCTACATACAATTCATCTATATATAATTTAAAATTATTTCCATATGAAAAATTTAAGTTTTTAATCTCAATTATTTTCATATTTTTCTTCCTCTTTTCATAATATATATAAATATAGGAGCGCCTACTAATGATGTTGTAACACCTATTGGTAATTCTGCGGGTCTAAATAAATATCTTGAAAATAGATCGGCAAAACCTAAAAATATCCCACCGTATATAAAAGAACCGATAGTGGAATAATACATATTAGGACCAGTAATTTTTCTTACTAAATGAGGAATAATTAATCCCACAAATCCTATAATACCAGCCTTTGAAACAACAACAGATACAGCAAAAATATTTATAGTTAACACTAATAATTTAATTTTTTCTGGATTTATTCCAGAAAAAATAGATATATCATCGCCCATAGCTACAACTTCAATATGTTTTTTAAATATGAAATTAATAAAGATTTGTAAAGTTAAAAAAATAATTAGAATTAATATATCAGACCATACTATATTACCAGTACTTCCCATTAACCAAAAATTTACGTGTAGTAAATTTTGCCAAAAAAGTACTGTAAAAAGAGTTGATATAGAATTAAAAACAAACCCTACAATAACACCGCTTAAAATTAAAGAGACTACGGGAATCTTTTTTCCTTCTTTAGCAAGAGTAAAGGTAATAGCAGTAGCAATTAAAGCTGAAATAAAAGCAAAAAATTCAATTCCAAACGGTAAATCTATACCATATACGCTTTTTAAAGCTGTATACATTACAGCACCAAAACTTGCACCAGACGAGATACCTATAATAAACGGATCTGCAAGAGGATTTTTAATAATCATTTGAAAATCATTACCAGCTATTGCAAGAATAGCGCCTATTAGTATAGTTCCAATAACTCTTGGTAGTCTAATGTTAAATATTATCCTATTGTATAATACATTATCAGATTTATTTAAAAATGAGAGTATAACCTCATTAAAAGGTATTTTTACTGTACCTAATGATGTGAATAATATTATAGATAAAATAATTAAAATAATTCCGATAATAAGGGAAAAAATCGGGGAAAAATTCCCCGAAATTAATTTTTTCATTTATTTTCACTGAAGAGCTGATTAATCTCTCCTAATAAATCTATTAATTCTGTATTTGATAGAGATGCTTTGTTGCCATCAATAATAAATACTTTTTTGTTTTTTACAGCATTTATATCTTTAAATTGTTCCGCATTCATTATTAAATCATATGCTCCTTTGTCACCTGGATAATATCCTGGAACCAATATAATATCTGGGTTTTCTTTAATTACAAATTCAGGACCTACAGAAAACCAACCATTATTACCGGAATACGGAGCAGCAACATTAACTCCACCTGCATATATAATAATTTCATTTAAAAAAGAACCTGTACCACTTGTCCACATTTGAGAAACGCTTCCATATGCCATTAAATATAAAACTTTTGGTTTATCATTCCAAGAAAATGCATTTTTTGCAATATTTAACATTCTAGCTCTTAATTTTTGTGCGTAATCTTGAGCTGTTTTTTCTTTTCCTAATATTACTCCAATAAGAGATAAATCTCTAAATACTTCATTTAAATTGGTAGGGTTAACAACAAATGATTTTATTCCAAATTTTTCTAATTTAGAAACTTCACCTTCTTGGAATCCTCCTGTTAATAATACAACATCAGGATTTAAAGAAATAATTTTTTCCACATTTAAAGGCACCATTTTTCCTATTCTTTCAACGTCAGTAATGTAATTATCATAATCCGTAACTCCGACAACCCTATCTTTAGCACCAAGTTTTACAATATAATCTGATATAGAAGGAGCTGCGACAACAATTCTTTCAACTTCTTTTTCAAAAACAACAACTCTACCTAAATCATCAACCAATGTTATAGGTTGGAATGCAAATAATGATAATGAAAATACCAATAATACTGCTAAAATGACTTTTTTCATATAATCCCTCCTGTATAAAATTTATATCCATCTTCCTCTCGCGAGAAGATGGAGCAAATTCTTTTAAAGTAGGTCTCCCGGCTTGTGGATCATTCTACTTCCAGCTCCTTCCCGGAAAATTCCAGTGGCATAATGCTGGTTTCGTCCCCACTCACGGTGGCGCGACCGCAACGGATTTTCACCGTTTTCCCTTACACTTTAAAAGAATTTATTAAATTGTCTAATATATTATACCATAAACTTATAAGAAATTAATATAAAAAACCCCGAGATTATTCTCGGGGATTGAAATTAATTTGTAGCAATATTTCCAAAGTTTATCCAGTCTAAATCTTTTTCGAGTGTAAAAGCATATGGCGCACCAGTATCGCTTAATATTACTAAACCATTTTCACCATCTGCTACTAAGGTATAGTCATTTGTAACGTTCTTATAAATAGTAGAATAACATGAACCTTGAGTATTATATTCGGATGCAATATAATTATTATCACTATCGCTGTCTGAAGTAGAAGAATCAAAAACATCAGCATTTGTTAATTGTGTAGGATCATTTACGCGCATAACAACTACCCCTCTATTTCCAGCAGCTAGTTGATAATATTCACTTGCTCTTTGTTCAATTCCGGTAATTATAGCATCATCAAATTTAATTCCACCTCTTGAAGACCATGTGATTGTTATTGGAGGTCCAGCTGAATATGAATAATTAACAACATTTAATCCTTGAGTTCCATCAGCTACATAAACATCATTGTTTGCAGCATCAACGTATAAATCAAAAGCAGTTCCTGAAGTATTGTAATTTGGATGTGATGGAACTGGGATAGATGGATCATCAGGTATTGCTATATCAAGTAATACTATGCCATTATCGCCATCAGCTACTATCAATGCAGGATTACCTGAACCATCATAATCATCATCATAACCTATAGCCATAGCTACTCCTTTAGTGTCGAACTTTTTCTTAAATACAGGTTCTCTTGCATTAGTTTGATCTTTTATATCATATACTAATAAACCACCTAAACCATCTGCTACATATAGATATTCATTACCAGAAATATCAAAGGTTCCATCTACAGCATATGGATAAACATCATAAACATAGCCGTCAGTATCAATATTATATTTTGGAGATGATGGTGTACCAAAATTAATCATGTCAATATCAGCAGCATTCTCAAATGGAGTATCATTGTCACTATCATCAGCATTAATTACAGAAATGCCTTTAGGACCATTTGCAACATAAATTAAATATTCTTCATTACCTCCACCATCATCATGTTTAACATATTTAACAGATCTTGCATAACCAGGTGTTTTTATAGTTTTAATGAGTGTAGGATTAGTAATATTCACAAAATTTGCCCCAGCATCATAAATCTTAACGCCATTGTCACCATCAGCTACTATTATATATTGATTTTCTGCTATATCAACATCTCTAGCAACGGAGCCATTATCTAAAGAACCAAGTAATGATAAATTATTTACATCAATGATATTTAATCCATTATAATCGTCACCAATAAATCCAGTACCACCGTCAACGGATATACCTTTTGCATAACCTGCTGTATTATAAACTCCTTCATAAGACAATGTATCCTTTTTTAATTTAACTAATCCATTTGATCCATCAGCAACAAATACATATTCTCCTTGAACATCTATACCTTCTGCAAAACCTAATGTATTATATGAAGTAACCTCACTAGGATTTGTTTTATCACTTACATCTATTTTATAAACGCCGTTTTCTCCAGCAGCAACATAAGCATAATTTCCATCAACAGCAACATCTTTAGCTTCAATAGTACTTAGTGTTCCTAATAATACAGGATTTGAAAGATCAGAGATGTCAACTATAGCTAGCCCACCATTGCCTGCAGCAATATAAGCTGCTGTTCCATCTAATGTAATTTGATTTGAATCACCGCTTATAGCTAAATGCGATTTTAAAGATAATCCAAAAGTTCCTAAAGGGTTATCATTACCAGCTGTGTCTGGTGCTGAAGATGTAAATTTAATTATATATAATCCTGCTGAACCAGCTGCAGCTAATAAATAGTGGTTTGATCCATCATAATAATAAGCAATACCTTTAGCTTGATCTCCTAAATAGAATTTTGGCAAATTATTATCTTCTTCTAATGTCCAATTTGCCCCATCATAGTCATAATACAACACAGTTATTCCTTCGTTTCCTCTTGCAACACCTATATATTTATCATTAGTGCCATTAAACTTAACAATGTCATATACAAAACCTTCTATATCTAAAGAATTTTCTATTGAAGGATTTGAAGTGGTACTTACGTCAACGACAAATACTCCTTCATTTCCTCCGGCAATAAATACTTTATCCAAAGATTCAGTTGTAAAACTATATGTAGGTGTTTGATCAATTCCACCTTTTTCATCTTTTGCTACAGCTTTCCAATAATAAGTGGTTCCTCTTTCTAAATCTAAATTACTAGTGATTGATGATGTTAAATTCTGTTCTATTTTTGCCGTTGGATCCATATTATCAACTAATGTTTTTGTTGTACTTAAATAAACATCGTATTTTACAGTATCTCCATCAGGATCAGTTGCATCATTAAAATCCAATGCGATTGTTATTGAAACTCCCGTTTGACTATCTGAAGGATTAGGTGAATTTCCAGTAAATGATGGAGGTGTATTTTCAGATGGCAAAGATTTTGAATAATTTCTTGCAAAAATTATGAAATCATATAAATTTATTTTACTGTCTTTGATTGAAATGCTATATATTCCTTCCCAAGAGTCTAAAGGAGCTATCTCAGATGGATAAATATCAAATTCTTCATTGTAAATTCCATCACCTTGTGTTGAATCGTAATAATTCAAGAATAGCAAGAAATCATCAATATCTACTTTATTATTTTTTTCATTATCAGGAGTAGTAGGATCATCAAAATCACCTAATAATATAGGATCATATACAGCTATATCTCCAGTATGAGTGTCAACATTTATTTCGTTTAAATTATTATCCAATAAGGTTGCATTAACAGTAACGTTTCCTATACCCTTAGGATCTACATCCTTTGCAATGATATGTATTTTTATAATATCTTCATCAGATATACTTAAAGTTGTACCGTTTTGAGTTAAAAATGTAATTTTTAACTTTCCCGGAGTAATTATTGGATCTGATAATAATGTATTTTCAACAGAATTTAATAGTTCGATTCCATTAGTTCCTTTAGAAGTATCAATATCAATTAAACCGTTTGGATAAATTACATCTAATTGGAAAGTTTCAACATTAGAAATATTTTTTGCGTGTATAAATATTGCATCTTCATCACCAGTTCTTAATTTTATAGAATCTGAAACACTTAATCCATCTTCATACGGAGCAGAGGCTTTAGTAATAATTTTATTATTTTTTTCATCAAATAAAGCAGCCTCAGTGTAAAGTTTATTGTTTTCTGGATTTAAATATTCTTTTTTAACAGAAAATAAAAATTCGCCAGGAACAATATCTCTTTGTGCTTTTGAAAACATAACCACAGTTTTGTTTGAGTACTCTTTTACAAATAATAATGAGTTATTTTTGTCGTATATAAACGCATCTTTAGGTATTTTTCTATCAAATTCAATTTCTAAAGCAGAAGCATTTACTTTAGATTGAATCTTGTAATCGTTTCCTAAAGTTACGTTTACATGCGGAGTATTTAATAACTCAACTGGTACACTTTTAAAACAGCTCGAAAGAAGAAAAACTGTTAATAAAACAATAAAAAAAGTCAAATTTCTCAGTTTCATAATAACACCTCCATATATAAAATTTTCTATAATATATATCGTACATTAAAACAAAATCTTTAAATTTTTAATAAATTTTTATATTTATCACCTTCTTTCAAAAATTTTATTCATAAAATTTTTCATAAATATAGAATTTCATGAATTTATTTTATAGAAATAATACCAATATCTGTTATATCAACTGATAAGGTTTCACCATTAGAATTAATAATTTTAGTTCCATTGGTAAAGGATACTTCTGTATTACCTTTATCACCAATTGCTGTAAACTTAATTTTCAAAATATCACTATTGTTTATAGTATAAGGCGAGAATGATAAATTTGTAATTTTAACTTTACCGTTATTTTCATTAATAATTAAACTTTTACCTTGTAATTCACCAATTGCTTCAACAGATGATATTTGAATTTTTGTATTATCATATTTAATCTCAATGTCAAAAGCTTGCACATTTTCTAATTTTTGTCCATGAATAATTAATTCGCCTTGATCTCCTGAATTTACAAATGTGTCATTAAAATATAATTTTGGAGTTAGTGGACCTGTATTGTCCTTAATTGTAAATGAATATATTTCGCTAGAATTTTCACCACCATTACCATCTTTAGCTACAACCTTCCAGTAATATGTTGCTCCTAATTCAAGGTTTGAAATAGTTAATGATGTATCTGTTACATCTGTTATATAAGGTGTTGTAAGGTTAATTGTTTTATCTAAATAAACATCATAGGTTAATGTATCACCATCTGGATCTGAACAATTCCAGTATAATGTTAAATTTGGTTCTAAATCCTTGGAATTATTTGTTGGTGAAATCAATATAGGTTTATTAGGTGGAATATTTGTTTTTTCTGATGTAGTAAATGAATAAATATCGCTAGAGTTTTCACCACCATTGCCATCTTTAGCTACAACCTTCCAGTAGTATGTAGTTCCAGGATTTAAATTAATATTGTAGAATGTCTTATCATAATTTGATATTACAGGTGTTGTTAATATTGGTTCAGTATTTATGTATAAATCATATGTTAATGTATCACCATCTGGATCTGAACATGACCACTCTAATTTAGCATTTAAAGGAACATCATTTTGATTATTTGATGGGTATAATAAATTTGGTTTTAATGGAGAATTATTTTCAATATTCTTTTCTACAGTAAATGACCAAAGATCACCTTTTACAATATTTCCAAAATCATCTATAACTTCAACATACCAATAATAAATTCCAGGTTTGATATTATTTAATGTATAATAGCTTTGAGTTATATTTTGAGCTATTAATTCTTGTGTTTTATCATTTCCAAAGTATATATTGAAATAAATGTTATCTCCATCAGGATCATTTGATTCCCAGGTTAAAGTTATAGTATTTAAGGTTAAAGTACTTTTATCTGCCGGATATGGATTAAATGGCTTTAATGGTGGTCTGTTGTCTGGCATAATGATATTCTTATTAATATTGCCAGTATGTTTTCTATCTCCATATGCAATTGGCCAATCAGAATTTCTTAAATTAGGAGAATCTCCATATATTCCATATAAATATCCATCAGTGGTTCCAAAAACAATAACGCCGTTTATATCAATATTAGGAGAGTGTTTTATTTTACTGTAATTATCAAACCAACGTAATTCGCCATTATATACTATAAACTTGTTTTTTGTAGATATATATTTTACTTCGTCCATTAATATAGTTGAATATGGAATATCATTTAAGGTTATTTTTTCAAAATAATCGCTAAAATAGTAATATCTATATAAATTTCCAGAAGTAGTACCAAAGACAATAGAATTATTGTTATCTATTAAAATACTTCCCTTTACATATTCGTTTATGTATTCTTTAAAATATATTTTTCCATTTTTTGTTATCGAATATATACTTTTTTCTTCAGTTGCAAAATAAATATTTTCATTATCATCAATAGATAAATCAGAAGAGATACTCATTGGTAAATCTAATTTAAATCTAATATTACCATTGCTATCTATGCTGTATAAACTATTGTTTAGTCCAAAGTATATATTATCGCTATTGTCAACAACTATATTTGTGGTTGGTTTTCCAGATAAATCAATGTGCCATAGTTCATTACCTGATGAACTTAATTTATACACTGTTCCTATGTCTGTTATCGCATATATTTCTCCAAACCCGCTTAATGAAATAGGCTTGCTTATACCATTATTTAATAAAACTTTGTTAGATAAAGTGCCATTAGAATTAATAATGTATAATTCTCCAATTGAATTTCCAACAATAATTTGATTATATGGATTTAAAACCACAGGTGCTTTTATAAATCCATTAGTCTCATATTTCCAAATTAAGATTCCATTAGAATTAAATTGATATATATTTCCATTGCTAGTAGAAATAAAAATGTTATTGTCATCGGATATTGCCGGTGAAAAAATAGATGCTCCTTCAACTTTTGTTTTAAACTTTGTTTCAGCTGGTGATGGTATTGTATTAAAAGTATATGTTTCACTTTCAGTATTTTTTTCACCATCTGATGCTACTATTTTCCAATAATATCTTTTATTATTTTCAAGATTTATTTCATATGATGTAGCTTTTACAGTATCTATATAGCTCAAATTATCATCTTCGCCTAAATAAAGATCATATGACAATTCATCATCTTCTGGATCACTACAATCCCATATAAAAGAAAATTTAATAGGAATCTCAAATGATTGATTTTGTGGATAAATTAATTCTGGTTTATTTGGAGAGGAATTATTTCTTACATATGAATTTCTGTTATTATTACTTTTTCCAAAAGTTGCCCAATAGTTATTATTTTTTTCATCATTACCAATTGATAAGCTATATAATTTATTTTTTGAAGCAAAATATAATAACCCATCATTAATTCGCGAATAAGAAATAATATTTTCTATACCAATATTATTTATTTTGTTATTTATAACAATCCCATTTTCTGTTATTCCATATATATTATTATTTTTAGAAATAGTCATTGTTTTTGAAAATAAGTTATTTGCATTATATGTATTAATTAAAGTTCCGTTATTATCAAGTATGAATATTTTATTTTTTGAAGTAGCTATTATATTATTACCATCATTTAATATTTCATTTTCTATATTTTCTGATAAAGATAATTCCCAAATTTTATTACCATCTTTAGAATATTTATATACTATATTATCAATAGCAAAATAAATATTACTGTTATTATCATTTGAAATTAATGAAGTGATGGAATTATTAAATGACAATTCTTTGAATATTTTTCCTTTAGGTTTTAAAATTAATATTTTTCCATTATTACCATCATTTCCTCCTATTACTATATAGCCATTTTCAATTATTAATACCGGACCAATTGGAGATAAGCTAAAACTTTTACTCCATTCTAATTCGTTAGTATTTAAATTTAAAATAGTTAAGACACCATTTTGAGATATTGCATATACTCTTTTTATATTCTTATAATCTTTACTAATTGTAATTCCTAATATATTGTTTTCAATAAATATGCTATTTTCAATTTCAAAAGAATTTAAATTTACTATATTAATATTTCCATTAGAATCTGGAATATATAATTTGTTTTCAAATATTACACTATTAGAGATTAAATTACTTAAGTTAATATGTTTAATTTCTTCTCCAGTAGTACTGAGATTATATATTCCGTTTTTTGTTACGATTATTAAAGTGTTATTATAATCGAATATATCCAATATATCAGATAAATCTTTTTCCCATTCAATTTGATAAGGAGTTTTTTGTGTTTTTATTTTTATCTCATTACCAGCTTTTGTTTTTCCATATGAATCTATTGCAACTACTTTTATATAATATTCTGTATTATAATTTAAATTTAAATTATATTTATTATTTGTAACTCCAGTAGCTATCTTACTGTATTGTGTTTGAGAAGTAGCTGTATAAATATCAAACGTTAAAGAATCGCCATCTGGATCTGAACATTCCCATTTTAATGTGAAATCTTTAGGAATTATAGAATTATTTAAAGGGTAAATTATTTTTGGTGTTTCAGGGGATCTATTAACATCTTTAATTAATATATTTAAAACTCCACTAGAAGTATCTTTAGAATCAGATATAATTATTTGTTCTTGTATCTTTTTTTCGGAATAGGGATGTTTTACAAAATCATATCCAGGCTTAAATATGTATTTGCTACCTTGAATATATGCGCCATTATTTGTAATTAATTGATATTCAAAATAATTGTCTTCCATATCAGAAACAAAGTTACTTAAATCAATTTCAAACGATTCATTTTCTTTTACAATATATTCCTTTTTAGGAAAATCAACAATAGGAGGAGTATTGTCTAATGTTTTAAAAGACCAAATATTAGATATTTCTGATGCTCCATTAGTGTCATATGATTCAACCATCCAGTAATATGTAGTATTTAATTTTAATTTCTCAATTGTATATTGAGTAGTATTTAAATTAGTGGCAATAGGTGTAGTTAAAGGAGTAGAATCAGATAAATAGAGGTTATAAAATACATAATCTCCATCGAAGTCCACACTTTTATTCCATTTAAAGGTAAGATTATATGGATTAACAGAATTATTATTTTCTGGATAAATCAAAAATGATTTAATAGGGGAATTATTAGGTATGTCTATTTTAAAAGTAGCACTTTTTTCAGACTTATTACCTTCAACATCAAATGCTTGAATTAGCCATTCATATTCTCCATTTTCTAAATTCTCTATTTTATATGAATTAGAAGCATGATTTAGACTTTGGCTAACAATTTTTCCATTTGAAAATAAAAAGAAGTTATAATACTCAAGCCTATCTTCAGGATCTTTTGCGATCCATTTAAATGTTACTGTATTTGAAGTTATTGTTTGGCCATTAGGAGTCATATTTTCAATAATAGGTGGTTGATTTTTTAAAATACAACTTTGAAAAATAAATAATAATATCAACAATATACTTAAATATAATTTTTTCATGATGATTCCTCCATTTTTTTGACTATTAGAATAGAATAAGATCATTTATTTATGATCATCATGGTATTTTTCTATATTGGCAATTTATTAACCTAAAAATAAAAATCGCCTCGCAAAAAGCGAGGCATACAAATATAAAATTTTATATTTCTTCTTCTAATGGTTCACTTTCTTTATTGGCTTTAGCAATAGCGATAAATCCTTCTATTAAAATCCAAAGTGCAATTACCAAAGTAACTATAGTTACAAAAATTAATAATCCATTTCCACTGTCTATAAACTTTTTCAGATTTAATATTGTAGCATATAATGTCATAACCATCATAAATAACATTGGTAATCCTGTAATCCATAATGGCTTTTTCTTTTGAGCCAAATAAACTGTTCCAATTAATAAAGCTAGACTAGCTAATAATTGATTTAATGCACCAAATACTGGCCATAGTATTAAAGCGCCTTTACCATCACCTGTTGATAATGCTAAAGCTAATGCAGCTAAAATTACTATAGCTGTTGCAATATATCTATTTTTTAAAGGTTTAACAACAACTTCACCATCTTTATTTGAAAATAATTCTTGTAAAGCAAATCTTTGAATTCTAGTTGATGAATCCATAGTTGTACCAGCAAAAGAAACAATAAATACAGCCATTATTGTTTTTGCTAAATCTAAAGGAATACCATATGAATTCATTAAATTAGCAGATCCGTTTATAACTGCAGATAACTTTGCACCTAATCCACTTGCAGCTGCCCATGAAGCATAATGTGATGTAAAAGCTTGTACTCCTCCGCCATTCATACCTAATCCTGCAGTTACAGCAATAATAACAACGGTTGCTAATATGCCTTCTAATATCATTCCGCCATAACCTATTAAATGTGCATCTGTTTCTTTTTCCATTTGTTTAACAGTTGTACCTGAAGATGCTAAACTATGAAATCCAGATATAGCTCCACAAGCTATAGTGATAAATAAAATAGGGAATAATGGTGGAGCATCTGATACTGTTTGGAATGCTGGAGCAACGATTTTAGGATGTCCAATAATAATACCTAATACTAATAATGCCATAGCAATTAACAATTCATGAGAATTTATATAATCCCTAGGTTGTAATAATCTATGAACAGGCATAGTGGAAGCTAAGAATACATAAATCATTAAAATATATATCCAAGTCATAAGAGAGATTCCTGTAATTGGTAATATTACACCGATAGCTATTGTCACATACATTAATATAATTGCAATTATAGAATATACAGTATCATTTTTTCCTTTATTATATACCATATAACTTAACCACATAGCTATAGGTATTTCCATCCATACTGGAAATACTGATTGTGGATACATATTAAATAATAATGCTACAATCATTGCAAAGACAGCCAAAACAATCCACAATAAGAATTGTATTAATATCAAAAATATTTTTGCTGTTCTTTCATTAATCAAACTACCTGTTAATTCACCTATAGTTTTTCCTTGATATCTAGCAGATATTATCAATGATGTAAGATCATGTACAGCGCCCATAAAAATTGAACCAAAAAATACCCAAATAAATGCAGGTACCCAACCCCAAATAACACCAATAGCTGGACCAACAATAGGTCCTGTACCAGCAATAGTTGTGAAATGATGTCCTAATAAAATGTGTTTTTTAGTTGGTACATAGTCAACTCCATCCTCAAATTCTTTTGATGGAACAGGGTTTTCGTCATTTAGACCGAAAATTTTCTTTGATATCCATTTACCATATGTGTTATATGCTAACCAGTATCCAAAAAATGCTAAAATAGCTAGTAGTAATGAATTCACATAATTCCCCCTTTCAAAATTAAAATTCCAAGAGATAGTCTATCATTAAAATAATTTATTTAATCTTAAACAATAAAAAAAATGACCTTAATGGCCATTTTTTTAGTTTAAAAGATAATAATTTCACTTGACTAGATTTTTAAAATCGTTTTAATTTCTTTTAGATGTGTTTTACCTATAGGTAAAATCTTTTTATTTTTCATTTGTAATGAAATGGGATTTTTAATAAATTTTTCAATGTAATTAAGGTTTATTATATAAGATTTATGTATTCTAATAAAGTTTTTAGGTAAATCTGTTTCTAATTTTCCAATATTTTTATAATGTTTTAAAATGTATTCATTATTTTCGGTTATAGCAAGTATATTTTTATTAAAATATTCAAAATAAAATATATCTTCAAAATTTAAAAATATTATCTCATTATTATGTTCAACAGCAATTGTAGTAATTATATTTTTTTTATTTAATGTTTCTTCTATTCTGTTTATAGTTTCAAGAAATCTTACTTCTGATACGGGTTTTGTAAGATAATCAAGAGCATTTACTTCAAAAGCATCTACAGCATATTCGGAATATGCTGTAACAAAAACTATTTTGTAATTATTTAGATATTTTGAAGCTTTTATTCCATTTAGTTTTGGCAATTCTATATCTAAAAATATAACATCAGGATCATTATTTTTTTTATTTTTTAAAAAATCTTCTACACTTTCAAAACATCCTATTATTTCAAATGTTGTCATTTCAGTTATTAAATCTTTTAAACTTTCTCTTGCATAATATTCATCATCAATAATAGCTACTTTTATCATACAAATTCACCAACTTTATTATTAATAGTATTTTTGATTTTTATTTCTATAACAGTTCCGCCAAATAATACATTTTTTATATTAAAATCATAATTATTATTATAAATAGAATTTAGTCTATTCTTTATTAATTCAAGGCCTTTTCCTTTTTTTTCTTGTTTTCTAAAACCTTTACCGTTATCTTCTACAATTATTTGTATATAATCATTAATTTTTTCTATTTTTATTTTTATTATAAGTTTATCATCTTTCATACCATGCTTTATGGAATTTTCTACTAGAGGTTGTAAAATAAAAGGGGGTATTAAAATTTCATTTTCTTTTTCACCACAAAGAATTTCATAGTCCAATTTATCATTATACCTTAATTTCATTAATTCAAGGTAATCTGTAGTAAATTTTATTTCGTCTTTCAAAAAAACAAATCTATTATTTTCGTATAATGTGTACCTTAATAAATCCGATATATTATCAATAAATTTATTAATTTTTTCTGGTTCTTTTTTTGAAATATATTTTATGGCATTTAATGTATTGAATAAAAAATGTGGACTCAAATTTGCCATTAATTCTCTTAATTTTTCTTCTGTTGCCAATTTCAAATTTTCATTCATTTTAGCAATAGCAATAATTAAAGATAGTGTTTGAGCTAATTTTTTACCAAAAATTATATCTGAATTTTTTATTTCATTCTTTTTTGAATAATATAATTTTAATGTCCCAATTAATTCATTATTTAAATCTGTTAAAGGAATTATTATTGCAGAAAATAAAGGACAATTATTTATAGAACAGCTTATACCTTTTTTTCCAACTATTTTTAATCCTTGCCCACTTTTTATAACCTTTTTTGTTGCATCGGTTTTTATACTCATTCCAACAATATGATGATCACTACCTATACCAACATGTGACAAAATTTTTTCTTTATCTGTTATAGCCACTGCTTCAAAATCTGTATTGTTTAATATACTTTCAGCTATTGCTTTTGCACTTTCTTCATTAAATCCTTTTTCTATTGTATTCAAACTTCCTTCCATTATAATAAATATTGAATTTATAGTATTTTCAGCAGTTAATTCTAGTTTTTCTTCCATATTTTTTATCATATAATTGAGAAAAGATACACCGAGAGAATTTGTAATAACCATAGGAAATAGAATATTAAACGTTATGTCATAAGCTAAAGAAAAAGGCTTTACCATAATCAATACATAAGTCAGGTGAAAAATCTCAATAATTGTTGTATAAAATAATGTTCTAAAAAAAGTAAAATGTTGTCTTCCATAATATTGTGAAATACTGCCACTAATTATACCAGCACTTAATGTGCCTAAAAAACATGGAATGGTTGTTATTCCTCCTAAAAAAAGCCTAAATGTTGCTGAAATACCTGCGGCAATAATACCAGCAGGTATTCCACCTATCATTCCTGCTAAAATAACTCCAATATCTCTATAATTAACTATAGCGCCATTATATTTAATTCCAAAAACCGTACCAAGTATTCCTAAAAAACCACCTATAATACCTAAAATAACCTTATTTTTGGTAGCTAAAGTCTTACCAAAAATTCTTTTTATAAAATATGTTTGGAAAAATATATATGTAATTACTAAAATTAAAGAAACTCTTTCTAATAATATAAGACTAATATTTTCTAGCATGGATCCCTCATCATCGCTCGATCTCCGAAATCTCCTAAATCCTCTAAATCGGAGTTTTTAATTTCTTTAGCTTTCTTTTTAGCTTCATTATAGAAATTTAATGTTTCAAATATTTCAATATTTTCTAATTCTTTTAGCATATCCTTTGCCTTCCCCTGTGGGGCTTTTGCTGTATAAACTATAATTTTTTCATATTTATTAATTATTTTTTTAATACTTCTAACATCCACAACTCCAATACCAAATCCATATAATATTAGTGTTTTCATATTAACACATCCTATAATTTACTCATTAAATTTGCATAAACCTTGGTATCTTCAATTAAATGTTTTATCTTAATATATTCATTAGGTTGATGAGCCATATGATCCATTGTTCCCCAAACTACAGCTGGAAGGCCCTCGTGTCTTAAAATTGCTGCACAAGTTCCTCCTCCTATACCTCCTACAAAAGTTTTAACATTTCTTAAATGTTCTATGCTTTCTTTTAATTTTAATACCATAGGATGAGCTTTTGGAGTTGGATTTGGAGCAGATTCCATTTGTGGAATTTCAATATTAATTTTAACACCAAATTTAGCTTCATACTTTTCTTTTATTTTATTTACATCAATTATTATTTCATTTAAATCATATTGTGGTAATACCCTACAATCAAAGTATAAAATATCAGTTCCTGGGATTGTATTAACATTATCAACGTTATGTTCTTTTTTAGTAGGTTCAAAAGTAGATATAGGTATTCTTCCAAACATATTATCTACAGCATTATATTTTTCATGTAAAAATTCATCTAATTCTTTTGCAAAATATATAGCAGCTCTATGAGCATTTTTTGCAACATTTGGA
This sequence comes from Marinitoga sp. 38H-ov, assembly GCF_011057715.1. Lineage (NCBI taxonomy): Bacteria > Thermotogati > Thermotogota > Thermotogae > Petrotogales > Petrotogaceae > Marinitoga > Marinitoga sp. 38H-ov. Next base: position 4,035 of record NZ_LNGH01000020.1, on the reverse strand, counting down.
GTAGAAGCATGAGCCTGTTTTCCAAAAGTTGTAATTTTTAACCATAATATTGATTTTTCTGCTATTTCTATAAATGAACCATCAGAATTTCCTGAATCGGGAACATAATACCAATCTTCCTTATTAAAAATATTTTGTTTTAATAAGTATTTTATTCCATAATCACTTCCAGTTTCTTCATCAGAAACAAAAACTAAACCAATATTATTTTTAGGTCTAATATTTAAATCCATTAATGTTTTCACTCCAAATAATGTAGCTATTAATGAGCTTCCATTATCTTCAGAGCCTCTACCAAATATTTTACCATCTTTAACAACAGGATCAAAAGGATCGTGTTCCCATAATGATAGATCTCCTTCTGGAACCTTATCCATATGGGTTATAAACCAAATAGTTCTTTCAGGGTTTGTTCCATTATACATAGCAATAATATTTGGTCTAAAACCATATTCAACAGCATCATCTGGTGCATCGTATCTTTTTATTTCATCAAAATTAAGTGTTTTTAAATATGATTCTAACCATTCTGCAACCTCTTTTTCACCAGGCCCACCAGCTCTAGGATTAACTGAATTAATAGAAATAAACTTTCTTAAAGATTCAATAATTTCATTTTCAATATTTTCAACATGATTAATAATATCCATAATAATCCCCCTTTTTTAATTAGTATAGCTAATTATATTTATTATATCATAAAAAAATAAGCCCTCAAAGGGCTTATTCAAAATAACAAATTATTTTATCTATTTCTTTATTTCTTAATTTATGAGCTAATTCTCCTTTTAACTTATTTCCAGTAACTTCTAATTTTTTATTTTCAATAAAAATTTCCATTCTTTTTATTTCTTTTGAATTATTTTTATTAATATATTTTATCAATGTTTTAGAAAATAATTTAAATTCAATTTCACCATTATTATAGAATTCATAATTTAATCTTGGTTCAAATGTAAAGGTTAATTCATTATTTTCCATTTTAAATAATTTATTTCCTATAAACATTAATTTCCACATACTTAAAAACTCTGCTGTTGAACCACTTAATCTAGCACTAAATCCTTGACCATGAAGATTTTCATTTTTATTAGCACTACTTACAATAAATGAAGAGTTTTCTAATAAACTTCTTCCATATACTTCATATTTCATATATGGAGGCAACATAGTTTTAATATCTTCATAGAATTCTTCTAACATATTTGCTTTTAATATTTCAAGTAAATATTTAAATTCCATATGCATAAATATAGATTCATTTTCTAACCAACCTGGGGTAAATGCTCTTAATCTACCAATACTATATGGTTGATCCATAATACTTTCTGATGTTTTATACATTTTTAATTTTTTGTCATAGATATTTGATTCTTTCACAAATTTATATAATTCTTTTCTTTCATTATCATCGATTACCTTAAATGATCTAACAATTCCTTCTAAGAAATATGGAAGAACATTTACTTCAAATCTTTTTGGTATAATACCCCCATCTTTTTCTTCGTATTCTACTAAATCATATGTAAAGAAGGATGGATATACACCTTTTCCAATTTCTTTAGCTTTTTTAATTCCATCATCTAATTTATTAATCATTTTATTAATGAAGTCTAATAAATACTCTTTTGAAATATTAACTCTTTCACCGATTTTGAAAAATACTTTTTTCCTATAATCTTCCTTATGAGAATAAATATTATTCCAATATGTAAACTGATCTTTGAAATTATCTAATTCATAATTTATGTTATCAATAAATTCTTTTAATTCTTCAAAAATCTCAACATCTTTTACACAATATTCTTTTAAGAATAAAAGTAATCTTTTTAATTCAAATGTTTCACTCATACCAGAACCAAATATTCCAGGAAGGCCATTTAATGCGTCATTCCAACCTGGTTTGTTTGCTTCCATTTCAAGTCCCATTCCATATGGATCCAATGTAGCAAATTTATTTACTGCTAATAATAGTAATTTTTCAAACATTGTAGCGTTATATATATTATTATCTTTATCAACTAAATAATTATGACCTCTTTTTTTAATTATTTCAGCTTTTTTTTCTGATTCACCAATTGCAGCAATTTGCATAACCCTTCCCTTATAAATCTTATACTTTTCACTTCTAGGTTTTACAAATGCATGTGAATCAAATATTTTGAATTTTCTTTCATTAAATAATTTATCAATTATTTTATCTGGATATATTTCATAATAAGTTTCTACTAAATCCATTATATATGTCCAGTGATCAATCCAATAACCTTCACCAAATTCTGCTTGTTCTAGTTGTATAGAATCTTTAAGGATATTTTCTATAAAATCATCTTCTACGTTTATTCCGTTATTTTCAACAAAGGTTAATAACTTTCCAGGAGTGAAATAATTATTTTTTAAATAATCAGCTAATTTTTCATCTAAATTATCATAATTGCCATTATATTTAAATACAGTTCCTTTAACAACTAATGGATTATTACCATCTGCTTGTATTAAATTAATAAACATCTTTAAATTGAAATCATCAATTTCTGGTTTAAAAATAATATCATTTCTTCTATTTTGCAATACATCCCTGAAATTACCATTTCCTTGAGAGTACTTATTTGCTTCTAAAGAGAAGAAATTATAATCTCTTTCTAAATCACCATGTTTTCTTGAATATATATGATAGACAATCTTATTATCGTTAAATAATATAGGATAACCGCCTCTTAAAATATTATCCAAATAGTTTTGTTCACAATATTTATTAAATGATTCATTACTTGTATTTGTATATATGTCTGAAACAATTTCATTTACAACATCATCAGCTTCTTTCATTTTATTTATAATATATTCATTTGTTTTTATTTTATCTATGTTTTCGTTTATATAATCTCTTGTATGAGAAAAACCAATCATGCTATTAATAACAATTTTTTCTGAATTATCTTTTAAACCACAAAATGCACTAGGTAAATTATTTTCATCATATTGTTTTTTATGTAATATATTTTCTAATGAATTATATTTAAATTCATATGGTTCAACTAATCCAGTTTTATTACCAAATAAAATATTTTTATCATATATTACATCTAATAATTTATCATTATATGATGCAAAATAGAAATAACCATTAGTAACTTCTTCAACTACTTCTAAATCGCCAACAGCAGTTCTAACACTATAGAAAGGTACTTTATTTTCATAATTATTAACTTGCATCCAAGCTCTAGCAGTAAAACCCATTTCTTTAAATAATGCATTTGATATGCCATAGGGTAAAACTTCAGGCATTCCATCAACTATTTCTAAATTTTTCTTGTTTTTATTATCAATTTCTACTCTTCTTACTAATGCAGCGTAATTATCATTAGGAATAGTAAAATATATTACTTTTATAGTTAAATCTTTACTTTCTTCAACAATCTCTAATGAATTTTTCTTAATTCTCATTTCTCTTTTCGCGTCATTTAATTCTGAGAAAGGTTCATAATATTCACCATCGATTTTTATAAATGTTCTAAATCCTCTTAATGGTGTAGCAGTATAACTTTGATCAGCAGGTTTAAACTCCATAATTGCATTGTTTTTATTTTCAATTCCGAAACTAGCAATACATTGTCCTCTGTTTACATAAAATACCCACATTGGAATACCATTTTTTCCAGCTATTCCAGGTAAGAAACTAGAGAAACATTTATTTTTATCATAATTTTCTATAATATAATCATATCTCATTCTAAAACCTCCTCGTGTATAATGTTTTCATATAATTAATAAATCTGATATTTATTTTTAAAAAAATAATTCTAACTCTGAGTTATTATATAACTAAAGTAATTCTGTCACCTCCTGCACTTAAGTGCCTTGAATAGTCTGACTAACTTTGGTATATAAGTTGAATTGCTACCGGAGAATGAGCTATAGCTCTTACATATAACGAGGCTCTTTTCTTATATACCCAGAGTTAGAATCTAATTCTGAAAGGTTGTGTTTCTATGTTGTTTGTTGGTATCGATGTTTCTAAAGATAAACTTGATT
>NZ_LNGH01000019.1 GCF_011057715.1 Marinitoga sp. 38H-ov | reverse complement strand
TTCTGAATTGGTTAATATCGCTAGAAATTTAAATAATAATAATTCTAACTTGAAAGAGTTAGTTAAGTTCATTAATGATAATCAACTTTCTCTTCCTTCTGAATTGGTTAATATCGCTAGAAATTTAAATAATAATAATTCTAACTTGAAAGAGTTAGTTAAGTTCATTAATGATAATCAACTTTCTCTTCCTTCTGAATTGGTTAATATCGCTAGAAATTTAAATAATAATAATTCACCATTTTATGAAAAAAATATGTTTAAAACTAAAAATATTTTTAAACAAAATAATTTAAATAAGATAATTAATAATACAAAAAAAGAGAAAAAAATAATTATATCAAAAGATATTATAAATAATATTAATTCTGAAAATATAATTAAATTAAATTTATCTAATGAATTAATAGTTTTTCTTTCTAAAAACACTAATAATTTCATAAAATTAAATAATTTTACTAATAAATTTTTTGCTAAAAATAAACTTAATTTTAATAAAACACCTCTTAAAAATGTTTTCGAAAATAAAATAAATAAATTTATAAATAGTTCCGAAAATGAAAAAAATATATACTCTGATAAAAATATTACTATAAAAATTTCTAAATATAACAATTTTAATTTAAAGGATTTACTAGAAACTACATCGAAAAATATATCAGAGTATAAAAATGTTAAAAAATATTATAATCAAAATCTCCATGTAATAGTCGAACCAAAAAAGAGAAATATAAATATAAAAAATATATTTAAACAGTTAGATTCAATCATTTATAAAATTGAAAAAAAGAATAGTAATAAAACAAAAAACGTTGTGTATTTAAATAAAAATAGAAATATTAATAATTATTATAACAAGATTGATTTTTTACATCCTTCTATAAATACTGTTAATATTAATATCCAAAAAAATAATATAAAAACATTATCTATAAAAGATTTTATATCAAACATTAACAATACTATAGAAAAAATAAATAATGTTCCAAAATACTTTGAAAGAACAATTTTTAAAATAAACCCTCCAGATTTAGGAAATTTAGAAGTTACAATTATTAAATCTCAAAAATATTTAAAAATAGAATTTAATTTAGAAAATATTGATAATAAAGCGGAATTAGAAAAAAGAATTGAATCTTTATTAAATAGTTTTAAAGATAATTTTGATAAAGTAGATTTTACAATAAAAAGCGAAATGAATAATAATGATGAAAATAAAAATGAAAGTAATAAAAATAATGATGAAAACAATACAAACTCAAACGATGATAACAAAGAGAATGAGGATAAAAAAAGGAAAAATAATAGAAATGATTTTATAAAATATTTGAGAGGTGAATATAATGATTAACGGAATAAACGCCTTTAATTCTTTTTCTTCAACAAATATTAACAATGAACCAAAAAAAGAACTTGATAAAGAGGCTTTTTTAAAAATTCTAATGACCCAATTAAAATATCAAGACCCTACAAATACAATGAATGACAAAGAGTTTATTTCGCAAATGTCTCAATTATCTTCAACAGAACAAATTATGAATATGAGTAAATCTTTTCAAAACATGGTTTCATCGCAAATGAATTTATTTAAAGTTCAAGCATCAAATCTTATTGGAAAAACTGTAGTTGTTGAAAATAATAAAATTAACCTTACTGGTGGATTTTCTGATGCTATTATATATAATCTTGATGAACCCACAAAGGTATATGTCGATATATATGATAATAATGAAAATTTAATTTTTACAAAAGATTTAGGAATCCAAGAAGAAGGAATGAAAACTTTTAATTGGGATGGAATAGGGAATAGTGGCGTAAAACTATCTGATGGTGAATATAAATATGATGTATATACATATAAAAATGGAGAAAAAATCAAAATTGGTGGATTAGATGGAGGAAAAGTTGATGCTGTTCAATTTGAAAATAATAATTTTTATGTTTTAGTAAATGGGCAAAAATATAGCACAGAAAAAATAATAGAAATATCTGAAATATAAAAATAATATAGGAGGAGATTAATATGTTAAGAGCTATGTTTAGTGGCCAAAGTGGATTGAAAAATTTCCAAACTGAATTAGATGTAATAGGTAATAATATTTCAAATGTTAATACTGTTGGTTATAAAACTTCCCGAGTAACCTTTCAAAATACATTATCACAAACGTTAAGCGAAGCTAGAGGTTCCGATAATCAATATGGCGGAATTAATCCTATTCAAGTTGGATTAGGCTCTAAAATTGCATCAATTGATAAAATAATGACTCAAGGTACTTTGCAAAATACAGGTAATAAAAGTGATATGGCTATAAAAGGTGATGGTTTTTTTGTTCTTTCTGATGGTTTATCTAAATATTTTTCTAGAGCAGGAAATTTTACTTTAGATTCTGAAGGACATTTTGTAAATCCTTCAAGTGGTATGAAATTACAAGGTTGGAATGCAAAAATAACAGATACCGGAAAAAGATATATTGATTCTAATGAGTCTATACAAGATATTACAATATCTCCTAATTTAGTAATGGAAGCTAGAGAAACAACATTTTTAAATCTAGCTGATAATTTGAATTCAGATGTTGGAATAAAGGAAACCACATTAACTATTAAATCTTCTTCAGGTGATGTTGTTCCAGTAAAATTTTCTTTTGAGAGAATAATGTCAGAGCAATATAAAGATAGAATTGTATATAGATGGCATGCAGAAACAGTTGATCCTGATAAAAATTACGAACTATTAGGTGGAAGTAACTATGGTGAAGTAGAATTAGATCAAGTAGGAAATGTTCTAAGATGGTCAAATTATCCTGGACATATTGTAAGAGCAAATCCAACAAATAACTTTAATTCTTCATTCCCCGCAGGATCGAGAATAGATATAGGTAAAAATGGTATAGAATGGCCATTAAGAGCTTATGGAGACATTTCAGTTTCTGATGCAAATGGAAATCCAATAAACTTATTATCTCAAGATGATGATGATGGAAGCGGTGCAATAAATTCATCAGATAGACCCGATATATTATTATATAGAGATGCTACAAATCCAAATCAAGTAACAATAGAGGTTTCTGATGATGCTGGAACTACCTATACCGGAACAATTACTACAGATGGCACATTCTATGATTTAAACAGATTATTCGCACAAGGCGTTACATTAAATGATGGAGCTGGAAATGAAATTGTGTTAAAAAATCTTTTCCTCGATTCTGGAATTTCCGAATCTGTTGCTTTATTACCTGTTGGTCAAGCAAATGCATTATCAATAGAATTATATCAATCTTCTTCGGATGAAGAAACAGAATGGGGACTTGATGGAATTTACATGACTGATACTAAGGGAGAATTAATACCAAAATATCAAGATGAGGACAATAGATTACAATTAACAGATGGTACTAATCAAAGAGATGTTAAATTTTTAGGCGGTATTTCATTAAAAGATAGTCAAAATAATGAAGTATTTTACGATCCAAGAGATATTTCTTTTAGTGTAGATGCAACTGGTAATGTAACTATAACATTAAAAGTTGAAGAAAGCGGATCATTAAAAACCGTTGTTTTTACAGATTCTGATGGAGATAATACATCTGCTGATACCGTTGAAGAGTTTAACTCAAAAATGGAAAGCGGCTGGAAATCTTCTGATGGAAAATATACAATATCTGGCTTATCAATAATAGAAGCAAATGCATCAGATACTTTTGTTTCAACTACAGCAAATGCTAGCGGAGAAGCTACCGAAGCAGGTACAGTCAGATATATTGCAGCGAAAAAAGTAATTCAAACTCCAGTATCTGGAGAATTAAGACTTATTGATACTGAAAATTCACAAAATTATAAGGTGGCTGAATACGAAAATCCAAACGTTGTAGTGTCAACTAAGATATATGATTCATTAGGAAATGATTATGATATAAATATAAAATTTTCTAAAATTTCTGATAATACTTGGTATTGGAAGGCAGAAACAACTGATGGTCAACCTCTATATAAAATTACAGAAGATGGTACTAACACTTCCGATCCTGCTGAAGGAGTAATTGCTTTTGATGGTAAAGGTCAATATTTATCTTCAAGATGGAGATTAGATTCTGTCGGTTATGTTGACTATAACACTTCTGATAATGATAATGGTGCAATAGGTTTTTGGTTTGATCCAGCAAGAACCGGCGAATCTCCAAATGAAAGAGTTGCTCCTGCTTCTGTTGCGGCTGCTGGACCTGTAAAAGTAAGTTTAAATATGTATGATTTAACTCAATTTGCCGCTTCAAATTCTGTTAATATATCTGATCAAGATGGTAATGCAAAAGGCGTGTTACAAAACTTCACAATAAATGATTTAGGAGAAGTGTTAGGGATTTTTTCTAATGGAAAATCTGATTTAATTGCACAAGTTGCCGTAGCAAAATTTACAAATCCTAGTGGATTATTAGATATGGGGAATTCATTATTTTCACAAAGCGAAAATAGTGGATTGGCTAAGATAGGAGCTTTCGGCGAAGAAGGAGCCGGCACATTAGTATCTGGAGCATTAGAAATGTCTAATGTTGATTTATCTGAAGAATTTACTAAAATGATTACAGCTCAAAGAGGTTTTCAAGCTGCAGCTAGAGTTATTACAACATCAGATCAAATTCTAACCGAACTTGTAAATCTTAAGAGATAATTACTAAGATAGGCCCAAGCCTATCTTAGTTTCCTCAAATGGAGGTATAAAAATGATAAAGTTAACAAATTTGGGAAATAAAGAATTTTATATAAATCCCGATATGATCGAAAAAATAGAAGCAAGACCTGATACTACAATTATTTTAAATAATGGTCATATATATATTGTAAAAGAATCTATCGAAGAGATCATAAATGAAATAATTGAATTTAGAAGTAAAATATTTTCTCTTGGATTTAAAAGAGGTGATTAGATGGATATTTCTAGTTTAGCGGGATTAGGTTTAGCTATAGCTGCTATTATATTAGGAGCTGGATCGAGTATTGGATCATTAGTTGATATACCTTCATTTTTTATTACTGTTGTTGGATCGCTTGGAGGTATGTTTATTGCAGCCCCAAAAGATATATCTTTTAAGTTTTTTCAAGCTATAATGATGGGAATAAAAGAACCTCCAATAGATTCTGTAGAAATATTAAAAACATTATATTCTTTTGCAGAAAAAGCGAGAAGAGAAGGGCTTATTTCATTAGAAGCTGATTTAGAAGGACTGGATAATGAATTTATGAAAGATGGTCTTCGTGCTGCTGTAGACGGTACAGATCCTGAGGAGATTAGAAAAATATTAGAAATAAAAATGGAATTATTCGAAGCTGAACAAGGAAAGTGGGCAGGGGTTTTAAATACATGGGGAACATTAGCTCCAGCATATGGAATGATAGGTACTTTGATTGGATTGGTTTTAATGTTAGGTACATTAAATGATCCTACAACTATTGGTCCTAAAATGGCTATAGCTTTAATTACAACATTATATGGTGCTTTGGTTGCTAATATACTTACTCTTCCTATTGCTGAAAAAATAAACAGAAGAACTGCTTTACAAGTAAACCTTTTGAGAATGATAACTGAAGGAATATTGTCAATTGTTTCTGGTGAAAATCCTAGACTTATGGAAGAAAAGTTAAAAGCATTTTTATCTCCGGGAGAAAAACAAAAATATGAATCAGAAAAAGAAGGGTGATTTAAATGGCTGACAAATGTAAAAAAGACGATGGGCCACCACCACCAGCTGGATGGCTGGCAACATTTAGTGATTTAAACTCGTTATTAATGACTTTTTTTGTTATGTTATTTTCTATGTCATCAATATCTCCTGGAAAATTCCAACAAGCTGCAGTGAGTTTTAGAAGCCCTTTTAGCGGAACACCTCCCAGTGTTTTAACCGGAGGAAGAAGTTTATCAGAAGAAAGTTTAATAACATCTAATCCAGGTATAAGAGTTGAACTTTTCAGACTTCAGGACGATCCAAAATATAAAGGAAGAATATCTATAGAAGAAAATGATAAAGGTACTATTATAAAAATGCAAGATATGGCTTTTTTTGAACCTGGTAGTGCCAAATTAACATCTGATGCAAAAGAATTGTTATATAAATTAGGTATAATATTATTGGAACACTCTAATAATACAATTGAAATTTATGGATATACAGATGATAGATTACCTTCTAACACATCTATTTACCCATCTAACTGGCATCTTGGAGCTGCACGTGCAGCAAGTGTAGCTAGGTTCTATGCAGAAGAAATGAAACAAAAAAGGACTCTAGAGAGGTTAGCTGAAGTTAGAGAGGGTAAATTTAATCCAGAATATTATTATAATGCAGAAAGATTTTATCCTATTGCAGTTGGTGACGTCCTAATAAAAAAAGAAATAGAAAATCTTAAATCTACAATTGAATCAAAAAAAACTTTATTAAAAAATGACTTCGAAAATGGCAAATTAAACATTTCAGAATTACACCAAAAAGAAAAAGAATTAAATTTAGAATACAATAATACTTTAGAAGATTTAAGAAATAAATTTAGAAGAATTGACTTATTAATATTAAGACAGCGTTTAAGATAGAGAGGTGACATTATGGCTGATGAAGAAGTAAAAAATGAAGAAATAGTTGAAGAAAAAAAAGGCCCCAATATTATGTTATTATTAATAATTGCTATTGTAGTTTCCGTTGTATTGTCCGTTGGTGGTGCTTTTTTTCTTATTAACATGCTTGGGAAAAACATTGTTCAACAAGCACAACAACAAGCACAACAACAAGCACAAGGTGTTACACAAAGTGTTCAAATTGGTTTAGCAGAAATTATAAGACAAGGACAACAAAGACAATTTATGCTCAAAGGTGGAAATGAAATTGCTATTGTCAACGCATTACAATTAAAAGTTGGTAGCGATGAATGTAGAGCTGCAGCTGCTGAGTATAGTGTGGAAATATTAGAAGCTATTGGATTAATTTTTATTACAAAAAGTAGAGAAGATCTAACTACTGTCGAAGGAAGAGAAATATTAAAAAATCAGATTAAAAACGCTGTTAACGAAATAACTGGATTTGTCGGAGAAAAAGAAAAGTTTGGTGTTATTCAAGTTATAATTGATATAGTTGTTATAACATCAGCCTATTAAAAGGTGGTGAAAATATGCCTCCAGAAAATGAAACTTTATCCCAAGAAGAAATAGATGCGTTATTGCATGCCATGGAGGCTGGGTCATTATCAGTTTCCAACGTAGATGAAGAAGAAGATATAATGGCTAATGTTCGGGAATATAATTTCCGAAGGCCAATGAAATTTTCTAAAGAACAATTAAGAACCTTACAACTTATACACGAAAATTATGCAAGGGATGTATCTACTTATTTATCCTCAAGAGCTCGTTCATATGTTAATGTAACTTTTGCAAGTGTTGACCAAATAACTTTTAGTGAATTTCAACAATCTTTAACTAGTCCAACATTTATTTCTATTTTTTCAACAGATATTTTACCAGGAAGTGCCGTTTTCCAAATGGGATTAGATATTGGTTATGTTTTAGTAGATAAACTATTAGGCGGACCCGGTATACCTTTAGAGACTTTAAGAACACCTACAGAATTAGAACTTTCCATTTTAAGAAAAGAAGGTTTATCTTTAATCAAAGCATTAAGTAAAGCATGGGCAACTATTGTACCATTTGATACAATATTAGAAAAAACTGAATTTAATCCGCAATTTGTTCAAATAGCGGCACCAAATGAAATGACTGTATTAATTACATTATCAATAAACTTTAAAGATATTCAAGGTTTTATCAATGTTTGTTGGCCTTCATCATTACTGGAACCTATAAATGAAAAGTTAACAACCAGACTTTGGTCTCCAGATAGGAAAACAACCCCTAAACAATTAGAAAAACTTAAAAATTCTGTTTTAATGACTAAAGCAGAAGTTAAAGCTGTTCTAGGCGAAACTACAATACAACTTGGAGATTTTTTAAATATAGATATAGGTGATGTTATTAGATTGAATTCATTTAATGATGAACCGATAAATATAAATATACAAGATACCCCTGTTTTTAAAGGTACCCCTGGAACATATAAAGGGCATTTTGCTGTAAAAATTGAAAAAGAAGATCCCGAATTGCTAGAAAAAGTTATTGTAGAAAAATACTTATCTAGCCTTGAATAGTGGAGGTGTAATAATGTCAGATGAATTCTTATCTCAAGAAGAACTAGACGCTTTGCTACAAGGTTTAACTCAAAACGATGATAATCCTTCATCAAATGCTGAACAAAATAATCTAAATATTGATCCAATAATATTGGACTTAGTGGGTGAAGTTGGAAATATAGCTATGGGAGCTGGAGCTACTACTTTATCTACTTTATTAAAAAGAAAGGTTGATATATCAAGCCCTGAATCTTTAACTTTATTAAAATCTGAGATAAAAAATCAATTTGATGGAAAGTATTTGATAATATCCATAAATTACAAAGATGGATTACACGGAACAAATTTCTTTTTATTTCCAGTATATATATCTTCTATAATAGCCGACCTTATGATGGGTGGAACCGGAGAGAATGTACCTGAAACATTTGATGAGATATCTATAAGCGCTATGGCAGAAGCCATAAATCAAATGATGGGTGCTGCAGCTACATCATTATCAGAATTTTTAAATACTAAAGTTGATATAACACCTCCACAAGTAGAAGTTTTAGACTTTAACGACCCAAATGTTTCATTTCCTCCAGATTTAGAGGATGCTCCAGAAACTATAATTGGTATAAAATTTAAATTAAAAATTCAAGGTTTAAAAGATGGGGAAATGTGGCAATTTGTCCCAATTGATATAGCTAATAGTATTAAAGATAAAGTTTTAGCTGCTCAAAATGTAAATGTGGAAAATAATAACTCAGAACAACCTACGCAACAGCCTATGCAACAGCCTATGCAACAGCCTATGCAACAACCTACGCAACAGCCTATGCAACAGCCTATGCAACAGCCTATGCAACAGCCTATGCAACAGCCTATGTATCAACCTATGTATCAACAACCTATGCAACAACCTATGTATCAACAACCTATGCAACAACCTATGTATCAACAGCCTATGCAACAGCCTATGTATCAACAGCCTATGCAACAACCTATGGGATATATCCCAAAAGAACAACAAGTTAATATTCAACCCAAAACATTTGGTGCTATTAGTGGACAAATGGTTGAACCTACAGAAAATATTGATTTAGATAAATTACAACTACTTTTTGATATTCCTTTAAATGTATCTGTTGAACTTGGAAGAAGAAAATATTCATTAAGAGATATACTAAATTTCCATCAAGGCTCAATGATTCAATTAGATAAATTAGCTGGTGAACCTGTAGACATTTATGTAAATGGAAGATTAATTGCCAGAGGAGAAGTTGTAGTTATCGATGAAAACTTTGGTGTTAGAATAACTGAAATAGTTTCATTAGAAGAGAGGTTAAGAGCATTAAAATGAAAAAAATATATACAACAAAAATTTTTACAATTTTATTTTTATTATTATTTATTGTCTCATATCCAAACGAAAATATAGTAAACTTATTTTCTAATTATTCAAAATTACCACAAATTTTAATAAAATCAGAAATGCTTTTTGAGGTAGATTCTACTCCTACCTCTATTTCTTTTGATTTATATATAGATAATATGAAATATTTTTATTTTAAAATACATAAACCGTCTATTTTATCAGAAATAGATTATTATTATGATTTACATAATAATAAATTTTATACTGATTTAAAAGAAGATATTGATGCATATGATAATATAAATAACAATTTGAAAATATTCAAAGATTTTATAAGTATTTTATCTATAACCTATTCACAAGATAAATTTTTTATAAAAACATTTGAAGAAAATAATAATATAATTTATTATTTTTACCCAAAATCTAAAAATGCTTTACGTTTCTTAGGAATAGATTATACACAAATGTATATATATTTTAAAAAATTTGAAGATATTTATTATTTAGAAAAAATTAAATTTGTAAATTCTAATAACAAAAAAAGGGTTATAGCTAACATAAGCATAACCCCTTATAACACAGATTTTATTAAAAAGCATTTACTAGAAATTCAATAATAATTCTGGATATTTATAATTCTTATAAATTTTAATTATTTCTTCATTTCCGTTTTCTTTAAATATTTTTAAATATTCTAATTGATTCTTTATCAATTCTATTCCACCAGGCTTTCCATGACCTGGAATTATTTTTTTTATATTTTGATTTTCTAATTCAGACAATATTTTTATCCAATTATCTATATTTGCCTCATTTATTTCCGAATGAACTCCCGAAACAATTAAATCACCAGATATTAAAATGTTTTCTGGATAAATCTTATAAATTGTTGAGTCTTCAGTGTGTCCTCCTAAATTTATTCCACTAATAATTGTTTTTGATGATGTATTCATATTATCATTTCTAAAAACATTAAACTTGCATTTGGATAATTTTCCTTGTAATTCAGAAAAATCGTATTCTGATTCTTTAGATATTTTATTTAAGACATTTTTTTCATATTCAAATAATTTTATCAATGTTTTTTCAGATAATATAATTTCTAATCCACCATGAAAAATAGCTCCAAAAGAATGATCTGGGTGGTGATGTGTTAAAAATATTTTTTTAACTGGTTTCTTTGTTCTTATCTGAACCAATTCTATAATTTTTTTTAATTTTTCAGGATAAAGCGAAGAATCTATCAGAACAACTTCTTCATTAAGTTCTATTGCAGTAATATTACTTGCAAAATTTTCAAACCAAAATACTAATATTTTTTTATCTAATACTTCTAGCATTATTACTCCTCCTTATAATTGTTTCATTTTATATTTCTTTATATATTGATTTTTTTCCTTAAAAATGTTAGAATTGTTAGTAAGACAAACAAAAATGGGGGTGTTATTATCATAAAACAATTTATTAAAAAAAATTGGTGGAGATATTTAATTGGTGTATTATTTCTTTTGATAATTGATTATTTGCAAATATTTATACCAAAAAAAATTGGATCTATAATTGATTATTTAAAAGTTTTTGAAGATTTTAATGTTATTAAATCATATATTTTTTCTATATTATTTTTAGCATTTTCTATTATGCTAGGAAGGTTTATTTGGAGATTTTTTATATTTGGAACATCAAGATTATTTGAATTTAAAACTGCAAATGATATTTTTTCTCATATACTAGATCAATCATATGATTTTTTTGATAAATGGAGAACAGGAGACTTAATGACTAGATTTACTGAAGATTTAAATGCTGTTAGAATGGCTATTGGGCCTGCAATTGTCATGATTGTAGATACTATATTTATGTCTACTATAACAATTATTGCTATGATAAATTTTGTAAACCCAAAATTAACATTATACTCTTTAATACCTTTGCCTATAATAGGTTTAATAACGCTTTTTTTTGGAAGATTGATAAGAAATTTATTCAAGAATTTACAAAAAACTATTTCGGACTTATCTGATCATACTGAAGAAAGCTACGCAGGGATACATGTAGTAAAAGTTTTTTCTTTAGAAAATACCATGAAAAGAAGATTTAATGATAGATCAAAAAAGTATTATGATGCCCAAATGAAATTAATAAAAACATGGGGTTTAATGTTCCCTTTAATACAATTTTTTGCTTCATTATCAAGTGTTTTAGCAATTTATTTTGGCGGTAAAATGGTAATTAATGAAGAAATTACTTTTGGACAATTAGTCATGTTTTATTCGTATATTGGTATGTTAGTATGGCCAATGATGGCTGTTGGATGGGTCACAAACATTATTGAAAGGGGAAAAGCTTCATATAATAGATTAATGGAAATATTAAATTCAAGATCTAATGTCATTGAACCATCAAGCATCAATAAAAATTTTAAATTTAATGGGAATATAAAAATTAAAAATCTTAATTTTAAATATCCTAATACTGAAAAATATGCGTTAAAAAATATTAATATGGAAATAAAAGCTGGTGAAATGATTGCTTTTGTCGGAAAAATTGGATCTGGTAAGTCAACATTACCAAAGTTACTTCTTAAATTCTATCCAGTTGAAAAGGATACTATTTTTATTGATGATTTGGATATTAATGATATACATTCAAAGGTAATACGCGATAATATTTCATATGTACCTCAAGAATCTTTTTTATTTTCAATGCCCATAGAAGATAATATTAGTTTTGCTCATCCTGAGGAAGCTAAAAATGCTCCTTTTTATGCTAAAATAGCTAATGTGCATGAAGATATTCAAGATTTACCTGAAAAATATAAAACTTTGGTTGGTGAAAGAGGTGTGACTCTTTCAGGAGGGCAAAAACAAAGAGTTTCAATTGCTAGAGCTTTGGCTAAAAATGCTCCTTTTATTATTCTTGATGATTGTTTATCAGCTGTAGATACTGAAACAGAAGAAGAAATTATTAAAAACTTAAGAAATAACGTTATTAATAAAACAATGATTGTTATTTCTCATAGGCTTAAAGCTGTAAGAAATGCTGATAAGATTTTTGTATTTGATAATGGTGAAATAATTGAATATGGTTCTCATGAAGAATTACTTGCATTAGAAGGTGCTTATTATAGTATGTATATGAAACAATTAATTGAAGAAAAATTAGAGGAGGAATAATATGAGAACTGCACATACAGATATTTTAAAAGAAGATAATCAACGAAATATTTCTAATATTGTTATATTTTCTATGCTCTGGAGATATATTAAAAAGTATTATATAATATTGATATTATCTTTTGTCTTTTTATTTTCATCAACTGTGGTAGATTTAGCAATTCCATCTGTTATGAGATATGCTATTGATAATGTCATAAATTCCGCGTATAAATTTAACTTTAATAACAATGAATTTTTATCTTCACCTAAAGGAGATTACACATTAAAAAAAATTGATAATTCATATTATATGATTAAAGATAATGAAAAAATTCTAGTTAGTAATGATTTTGTAAATAGCATAAAAAACAAAGCATTAGATGATATTTCTAAATACACAATAATTATTATTTCATTATTTTTATTTCAATTTTTATTTAATTATGGACAAGTTATATTCTCTAATCTTTTAGGACAAAAGGTAATTTATGATATTAGGGACGAATTATATTCACATATATTAAATATACCTTTAGATTTTTTTACTAAAAACCCTACAGGTAAAATAACTACAAGAACTGTTAATGATACACAAAATTTATCACAATTTTTCACTGACGTTTTAACTAGTTTAACAAAAGATATTGCAATAATAATAGGTGTCATTATCGTAATGTTTAAAATGAATATGAATTTGTCATTATATGTTGTATCAATGTTTCCAATAATAATTTTATCTACTTGGATATTTGGTAAAATTGATAAAAAAATATATTCAAAAACTAGAACAAGAATTTCAGCTACAAACTCATTTTTAGCTGAAAATATTGCTGGGGCAAATGTAACAAAAGCTTTTAATCAAGAAGATAGAAAAAGAAATGAATTTTATGATTTAAGTCATAAGTTATACAAATCTAGAATGCAACAAATAATATTAAATGGTTTATTTAGACCTTTTATGAATGTATTATATTATATAACCTTATCTATATTATTTTGGTTTGGCGCAAAATTATTTAATCAAAATATCGTTTCATTTGGCGTTTTAATTGCATTCACCTCATATATAGATATGTTTTTTAGACCTTTATTTGATATTGCCGAAAAATATGATATACTTCAAAATGCTTTTGCATCTGCTGAAAAAATATTTAGATTAAAAGAATTAGAAAAAGAAGATTTTGGAAAAGGCAAATACAATGAGATACATGATGGTAGTATTGAATTTAAAAATGTTTTTTTTGCATATGAAAAAGATAATTATATATTAAAAAATGTTTCTTTTAGAATAAATAAAAAAGACAATGTTGCTATAGTGGGAGAAACTGGTTCTGGAAAAACAACTATAATAAAATTAATTAATGGATTATATAGAATTAAATATGGTGAAATATTAATAGATAATAAAAATATATATGATTATGATCTACATTTATTAAGACGCCAAATCGCCGTTGTCCCTCAAGATGTATTCTTATTTACTGGTAGTATTTTAGATAATATAAGAATTTTTGATGAATCCATATCTGAAGAAGAAGTTATAAAAGCAGCTAAACAAGTACATGCTCATGAAATGATAGAAAAATTTCCCGATAAATATCATACAAAAATTTTGGAACGAGGTAGTACTTTATCCGCCGGAGAAAGGCAATTAATCGCTTTAGCTAGAGCTGTAATATTTAAATCAAAAGTTATTATACTAGATGAAGCTACTGCAAATATTGATGTAGAAACTGAATACTTAATACAAAAAGCTATGGAAAATTTAATTGGTAAAGTTACAATTATTTCTATTGCTCACAGATTATCTACAATAAAAAAAGCAAATAGAATTATTGTTGTTCACAAAGGTAAAGTAATCGAAGAAGGAACTCATAATGAATTAATTCAAAAAAGAGGAATTTATTATGATTTATACAAGCTACAATATGAAAATAACTAATAAAAATCCCATCCGAAATTTCTATGGATGGGATTTTTTATTATGCCATTTAAATTATAATTAATAACAATATTATTCATACATCTATTTTATATTGGGATTACCAATATGCTGAGAATTAAATTTATATTGAAAAACTTCTTTATCATTAATATCAATTATTGATATAACTCCTTTAGATGAAGCGGCATACAAAAAACCATCTTCTATAGATAATTTATTTGAATATCCAAGATGATATTTTTCTAGAATTTTTTTAGATTCTTTATCTATTAAAAGAATATCATATTTTAAATTATTTAATATGATATATTTTTCAGTTAAAATACCAGAACCCGGAACTAATCCTACATTAATTAATTTATTAATTTTACCATTTTTAAGACTGTATAAATATCCATCTAATAAAGAAATATAAACTTCATTATTTTTTTCGTTAATTAGTGGATAAGAGTATGGTATATCAGGTAATAAATACTGATATATAATATTTCCATTTTTATCTAAAATTGTAAACTTATTATCTGGTCCAGAAATATATATATTATTATTTTTATCAATATCAAAATTTTGTATTTTTCCATTTAAATTAATATTACATATCAAATTTAATTCTTTATCAAATTTATATAAATTACCAAAAATATCCAATGCAATTATATTCCCATCATAATCTATAATAGGGCTAAATTTAGAAGTTTTTATTTCATATCTTTTTATTATATTATTATTTTCATCTAAAAAATATAAGTAATTCGACCATAAATGAATAACCTTCAATTTATCATTAATAATTGATATATTTGAATAAATAGGGTCTATTTCTTTTTCAAAAATATTATGATTATTTAAATCTACTTCAATTAATCCTCTTCTATACCCAGAAACATACAATTTATCTTTAAATAATACAGGAAAATCATATGAATATGAATTTAGCTTATATATCTTATTTATTCCTTTTATCATGTCTATAACATATAACTTTTTAGAATAGCCAGATAAATATAAAACATTATTTTTTGCAGTTACTCCACCAAAAAATAAATCGCTTAATATATATATATTTACAATTGATCTAGATAGAAATTTTATATCAGGATTAATAATTTCATTATTATTAAAGATAATTTTATTTCCATTAATATCAAAATTATCTACTAAATATTCTAAATTGTTTATATTCATTTTTATTTTTTTAGTATATCTATTTTTATTTGGGATATAATCTTTATCTTTTAAAAACAAAATATTTTTTTTATCAACTTTAATATTAAAATTTAAAATTTCGAATTTAAACTTAGAATCTTCTAATAAAACTTTGTTATAAAAAAAATAATCGCCATTATAAAAATATACTAAATTTTTTCCTTCATTTGTAACTCCTGGCATAAAATCAGATACTATTTTTTCAGATGGTATTGATAAAATTCCATATTCTGTTTTAACTTTCCAATATATATCTGATATTATCTCAATTGGAGACATATGAAATTTGCCAAACTCTGTATTTATAATATCTGATTCTATTCTTTTCTTTAATGTAATTATATTTAAATCACTTTTATTAATTTTAAATAATGTTTCTTTGTTTCTTAAAATTAAGTATTCGCCTTCAATACTTTCAAATTCAGCCTTAAAAGAATATCCCTTGTCTAAAGATATATACATTTTATCTTTTTCTTCTTCAGAAAATTCAATTGATTTAATATCTGATATTGACATTCTAGCTAAATTATTATTTATCTTATAAAAAATCATAACTTCATTTTGTATTCTTGAAACAGAAACAAATTCAGCATCAATATTTTCATTAAAATTAGTTATTATTTTAACTCCAAAAGACGTAAAATAGATTATAAAAATAAAAACAAAAATTAATATTTTTCTCATAAAAACACTCCTTTTTATTAATATATCAAGCGTTATATAAATTATTATAATCTAATTTTATCAAATTAAAAGGTATAAGATTAAAAAAAAATATCTAAAAAGTTACTTTTATATTAATGTGAAAAACTCAATTTTATTGGTATTTCTGAGATTTAAAAAATTAACATTTTAAACAAAAAAACTTGACAAAAATAATAAAATATATTAAAATATTAATAGGTATAAAAAAATCGAGGCGTTCGCCTCGATATATGGTGGGCTCGGGTGGATTCGAACCACCGACCTCCCGGTTATGAGCCGGAAGCTCTCACCAACTGAGCTACGAGCCCTAAAGCGATTAGATTATAACATCATTTTTCTATTTTGTCAAGTATTTTTTTTGAAGGGAGTGAAAAAAATATGAAAACATTAGATGTAGAAAGTAAAAAATTCTTTAACAATTCAGATCCAATTAAAATAAGTTTAAATAAATATCCACGTGTCTTAGTTTTAAAAGCAGCATTTGAAACTTTAAAAGAAGGTAATAAAGTGACTATAGGTGAAATAGAAAAAAAAATTTATCTATTTTTAAATTGTTCATATAAAACAAAAAAGTCCCATTAGTGGGACTTTTTTTGTTGTTTATATTGTTTTTTAAAAAAAATATGGTAAAATACATTTGTCAATAAACTTGAAGGAGGAATTGCAATGAATTTTGAAGATTATATTAGAGATATTCCAGATTTTCCTAAACCAGGTATCATATTTAAAGATATTACACCTTTATTAGCTAATCCAGAAGCTTTTAAAGAATTAATCGATACAATGGCCGAACGTGTAAAAGACTTAGATTTTGATGCAATATTAGTCCCCGAAGCTAGAGGTTTTTTATTCGGATCCGCTTTAGCGTATAAGTTAGGAAAAAAATTAGTTCCTGTAAGAAAACCAGGCAAATTGCCATATGATGTAATAGAAGTTTCTTACTCATTAGAATATGGAGAGGCCAAAATACAAATGCATAAAGACGCTTTAAATAAAGGAGAAAAAGTATTAATTGTTGATGATGTTTTAGCAACAGGTGGAACTATTAAAGCTATTGAAACTTTAGTGAAAAAATTGGATGCTGAAGTTTCAGGTATATTATGTTTAATAGAATTAAGTTTTTTAAATCCTAGAGATAATTTTAATAATGTCAAAATTGAAAGTATATTAACTTATTAGAATTTTAACTTTGGAGAGGGAGGATAAATATGAAAGGAATTAAATTTGATTTCACAAATATGTTTTTCCCTAATATCGAAAAGGGAATTAAATTTGATGAGGTTAATGAATATAAAGAAAAAATTGCAAGTATTATAAATGATATTTTAAAAGAAAAACCAGGTTTTATAGATCTTCTCGATGATACCAAATTTGTAGAAAAAATTCTTGATTTACAAGAATGGATCCAATCTTTTGATAGTTTTGTTGTGCTTGGAATTGGAGGATCTGCATTAGGAAATATAGCTTTACAAAATACTTTAAATCCTCTAAATTATAATAATATGAATAATAGAAAAACTCCAAAAATTTTTATTGTAGATAATGTTGATCCTGACTTTGTGGCTTCAATTTTAGATCAAATAAATCCGCATACAACTTTATTTAATGTTATCTCAAAATCAGGGACAACAGCTGAAGCAATGTCTAATTATTTAATAGCTAGAGGCATTATTGATAGTTATGGTCTTGATCCTAAAAAACATATTATTTTCACTACAGATCCAGAAAAAGGAATTTTAAGGGAAATTGCTAAAAACGAAGGAATAGAAACTTTAGATATTCCACCTAACGTTGGAGGTAGATTTAGTGTTTTAACTCCTGTTGGATTATTATCAGCTTTAGCTGGAGGTATAGATATTATAGACTTATTGAATGGCGCTAAAGCTATGCTAGAAAAAGTTTCAAATAATAACATATTTGAAAACCCAGCAGCTTTAAATGCTTTATTACATTATTTATATTACAATAATGGTTATAATATATCTGTAATGATGCCTTATTCTAATAAGTTATTTTTATTAGCCGATTGGTATAGGCAATTATGGGCAGAAAGTTTAGGTAAAAAATATAATATTAATGGTGAAATAGTTAATGTTGGTCAAACACCGGTAAAAGCATTAGGGGCTACTGATCAACACTCACAAGTTCAATTGTATAATGAAGGTCCTGATGATAAAATTATAACATTCTTAAAATTAGAAAAATTCGAAAGGGATATAAAAATACCTAAATTACATGAAAATTACTCCGCCTTATCTTATTTAGGTGGTAGAACATTATCAGAGTTGTTAAACACTGAACTTTTCGGTACAGAATACGCTCTAACAGAACACGGAAAACCAAATATGAAGGTTATTTTCCCTGAAATTAATGCTTTTAATGTTGGTCAATTCTTTCTTGCATATGAATTTCAAACAGCTGTAATGGGTAAATTATTAGAAATTGATGCTTACGATCAACCTGGAGTTGAATTAGGCAAAAAGGTAACATATGCTTTGATGGGTAGAGAGGGATATGAAAATTTTGCAAAAGAAGTAAAAGAAAAAACAGAAAAAAAGGAAAAGTTTATAATATGAAAGTAATAGGTATAACAGGATATGCTGGTAGCGGAAAAAGTACAATAGCCAAGATTTTAAAAAATCTTGGCTATTATATTATTGATTTAGACGAAGTAGGTCATTTATTATTAAAAGATAAAAAAATAATCGAAAGGTTAGTTGATTTATTTGGAAAAAATATTTTAAAAAATAATCAAATAAACAGAAATTCCTTAGCTCAAATAGTTTTTAGTTCAAATGAAAAATTAGAATTATTAAATTCACTTTTACATCCTAAAATAAAGCAATATGTTATTAATGAAATTAATAACTCTCAAGAAGATATTATTTTTATAGATGGTGCTTTAATTGAAAAAATTGGATTAGATGAAATATGTGATTATATTATTCTTATTGATTCACCAGAAGACTTACGTTTAAAAAGGCTTATAAATTATAGAGGTCTTTCTTATGAAAAAGCTAAAAATATTTTAAATTCACAAAAAGACTTATCTTTTACATATGATTTTAAAATCATCAATGATGGTAGCTTAGAGAGAATTAAAAAGGATTTAGTTAGAATAATAAATGATTTTTAATTTGCATTTTTTATATTAAGTATAGTATAATTATATGTTAAACAAAACTTTTAGGAGGTGTTATGGGTGAAGAAAGTACTTCTAGTTTCTTTATTATTATTAGTTATTGCTTTTTCTTTTGGTGAAAAAATTAAAGTTGAATTTTGGCATGCTATGGGAGGCGGACATGGTAAAACTTTAGATGAATTAGTTGCAGCATTTAACAGAGAAAATCCATATGTTGAAATTGTTCCTGTATATGTTGGTAACTACGGAGCATTATCTAGAAAGTTATTAAGTACAGTTGTTGCATATAACGAAGGTTCAAGAGAAAATTTACCTGTATTAGCGCAAGCTTATTCAAACTGGACATCTAAATATCTTCAAAGTGAAGGTATAGTTGAACCATTAAATAAATTTATATTTGGAGATAATGAATTCAAAAACATTTGGGAAAATAAAATATATGATGTATTTAAAGATATGTGCACATGGGGAGATACAGTATACTCTATACCATTTAATAAAAGTGTATATACAACCTATTATAACGTTGACTTATTCGATTTATACGGAGTAGAAGCACCAAAAACTTTAGATGAATTATACGAAGTAGCTTCATTATTAACAGAAGACTTAGATGGTGACGGTACAATAGATCAATATGGTTTAGGTTATAGAACAACAGTTGATGACTTCCAAACATTTTTATATGCAATGAATGGAAAAGTATTAGATTATGCAGGAAATGGAAAATGGAAAATTACTTTAGATAAAGAAATCACTTTAAAAGCTCTAGAATTTATGTATAAATTAAAATCTGATGAAGTTGCTATGGTTCAAGGCGGATATTTAAATGATCCTTTTGGCAATGGTCAAATAGCTATGTATATGGGTACTATTGCAGGAAAACCTTATGTTGAAAAATCTATTAAAGGTAAATATGAATGGTCATGGGCACCATTACCTTCAGTTGATGGAGTTCCCCATTCACCTATAGCCGGTACAGATTTAATTATGTTTGCTTGGGCATCAAAAGAGCAAAAACAAGCAGCTTGGATGTTTATGAATTTCTTATTGGATAAAGTTAATCAAGCTTACTGGTCAGTAAACACTGGTTATGTACCTGTTAGAAAAGACATTGTTGATACCGCACAATGGAAGTCATATATTGCAAATGATGAAAAACCTTCTATCGCATTAAACTCATTATCCACAGCAGTTCCTGATCCTAAAC
Source organism: Marinitoga sp. 38H-ov (assembly GCF_011057715.1). Taxonomy (NCBI): domain Bacteria; kingdom Thermotogati; phylum Thermotogota; class Thermotogae; order Petrotogales; family Petrotogaceae; genus Marinitoga; species Marinitoga sp. 38H-ov. The sequence goes on along the minus strand of NZ_LNGH01000019.1, from coordinate 10,458 downwards.
CAGCTGCATGGTATGATATTAGAAATGCTTTAAGTACAATTGTTAATGATTTCTTATATGATAAAATCACTGCAGAAGATGCATACAATAGAATGATTGAAGAAATTAAAAACTTATTAATTGAAAACGAAGAATTTTCTGAATAATATTATAAATTATAAAAAATAGGGGTGCTATACACCTCTATTTTTTTATAATAATATTTCAAGTTACAAAAAATTAACTAATTAAAACAATCGTATGATTTGACAATTATATAAAATGATGATATAATTTGTTTATCAGATAATAAAAAGGAGGTTAATTTTTATGGCAAGGCGCCCAAATCCTACATTAAGAGCAAAAAGAAAAGATAATTTAATGGAATCTATTATTACTATAATAACAGAAGAATCTATAGCAGAAGCTACAACTAGACATATATCTGAAATGTCAAATTTAACAATCGCTTCTTTGCATTATTATTTTGGTTCAAAAGATGGTGCTCTAGTAGCTACTGCAGAAAATATTTTAGAAGATTGGATTAACGAGATATTAGAAAAAAGAACAATGACAGCTGAACAAAAAATAAGACAGCTCTTCACACCTCCAAAATATATGATTACCTTTTCTCAAATTTTAACTTATCCTTTTAGACAAAAAGATGTTTCAAATAGAGCTAGATTACTAGATAAAAAATTTTCTGAAAGTATAAAAGAATTTTTGAAATTGCATGAAATTGGAACAGAAGATTTAGATAGGCATACTGAATTAGTAAAAACATTTTTAATAGGTTTAAGTTTTAAAATAGTAACCAATAGAGATATATTAAATGATGAATTAGATAATTTAAAAAGATTCTTTACAGAAAAAGAAGAACTTCCAGATATTAGGGGATTTTAATGAGGATTTAATCCTCATTTTTTATTGGGGGGATTAAATGAAAAATTACAATTTTGATTTAATAAATAAAAAAGAACAATTAAATTCACCCTCTCGTGAAGTTATTACTGATATTAATAAAATACTTTATTTCAAAAATTCTATAGGAATTGAAAGAGATTGGATTATTTTGGAAAAACATAATTCAATAAAAAAAATAAAAAGATTACTATTACCTAATAGTTATATAATGCTAACTTCATTTCTTACTAATTTAAATTCCGAATTAAAAGATTATCTAATCTATATTGACTTCGGAAAATATACTAATTCTAATGAAATTATTAAGTTTACTGATTTAGAATTAGATATAATTATTAAAAAAAACGATTCTTTTGAGATTGATGATATTGATGAATTTATAGAAAAACATGAAGAAAAATATATTAATAAAACAGATTTTTACTCAGTCTTAAAAGAAGAAACTTATTTAATTAATCAATTTCAAAAAATTGGAATTATTAATGCTTTAGAAATATTATTTGATAAAACTTCAGTAAAATGGTTATTGAATTTAGGATAAATACATATTATAATATAATTATATATTTATTATAATTTACAGGTGAAAAAATGATAAAATATTTAGTTATAGGTAAAAAAGAGGATTTTGAAAACATTACTAATGAAATAGAAAAAAAAACAAAAGGACAAATAACTTTTGGAGATTTTTTAAATCCTAATCCAAATATTTTTTTAGAAAGAATAAAATATCACGATAGAGTTTTAATTGCTGATCCAGATTTAGAAAAGCACATAAAAGAAGAATTAAATAATATAAAAAAACAAGGTATTATTATAGATATATTACCTGATATAGTGGAAAAATATCTTCAGAGAATACCGATTCTAGTTTTTAAAAAATTTGAATTTTATTACTCAGAATTCTTTTTAAATAAAGAAGAAAATAGAATTTTTGATATTTTTTTAGCCTTATTCTTTTTAATTCTTTCATCTCCATTAATGATTTTAATTTCTATTTTAAACTATTTTATTATTGGAAAACCTATACTATTTAAACAAATCAGGGTTGGAAAAAACGGAAAAAGATTTTTTATGTATAAATTTAGAACTATTCACAATGAGAATATTCATTCATTTAGTAAATTCCTAAGAAAAACCAGACTAGATGAACTACCTCAATTTTTCAATGTTATAAAAGGTAATATGAATTTTATCGGACCTAGACCGGAAATGTTATCTTTTCATAACATGTGTAAAGATAATATAGATTATTATAATTATAGATTATATATCAACCCTGGAATAACTGGTTGGGCTCAGGTTAAGTATAAATATACTACTTCTTTAGATGATTATATTGTAAAAACAGAATATGATTTATATTATGTAAAAAATAAAAATTTTTTACTAGATTTAAAAATATTATTATTGACAATTTTAACTATTTTTAAAGATAATGGTTCTTTTTGATATTTACAAAATACTTTTTTTATGATATAATATATATGCTTTTGGCCCCATAGGATAACGGCTAGTCCATCGGATTCTCAGTCCGAGAGTCGGGGTTCGATTCCCCGTGGGGCTGCCAGAAAAAAGACAGCGTTTGCTGTCTTTTTATTTTATATAAACTTTGTTATATGGAATTTTTTCATCTCTTCTATATATATTATTTCATAATAATTCTTCCACACAAATTTCAATCGTTTTTTCTAAAGCTTTTGTTATGTTATCTAATGACATACTTGGCTTATTTCTTTTATCTAATACTTGCTCTGGTAAATATGGCACATGAATAAAACCGCCTAAAATTCTATTATAATCTCTATTTATATAATACATTAACCCATATAATAAATGATTACATACAAATGTTCCTGCAGAATTAGATATTTCTGCCGGTATTCCTATTTCTCTAATGCCCTCAACTATCTTTTTTATTGGTAGATTAGAAAAATATGCATTTTCACCATCGAAAAAAATAGGCTTATCAACTGGTTTGTTACCTTCATTATCTTCTATCCTAGCATCATCAATGTTTATCGCAACTCTTTCAATACTAATATGAGATCTTCCTCCTGCTTGACCTGTACAAATAACTATATCTGGTTTAATCTCTGATATCTTACTTATTAATTTTTCAATAGACTTATAAAATACTGTAGGTATTTCAAGTTTTATAATCTCTGCACCTAAAATTTTTAAAGGTAATTTTTTTACTGCCTCAAATGATGGATTTATTTTTTCCCCACCAAATGGAACAAATCCTGTTACTAATACTTTCATTTAAACACCTCCATATTTTTTATATTATATCATAAATTTTAATAATATATATGATATATTGTTATAATTTTCGCATTATAGAAACAATTATTATGTATAATTAATTAGGATAAAAAACATCCTAATTAATAATGAGGTGATATTATGGCATTTGCTAATTTTAAAATTAATTCAGTAAGCGAGAATCCAACAAAAACAGTTATTAAAGCTCGTAATTTCAAGATGATAATAGACGAACCAGAAAATCTTGGAGGTACAAATGATGGTGCAACTCCTGTTGAATATTTATTAGCTGCGTTAGCAGGTTGTTTAAATGTTGTAGGCCATTTAGTTGCAAAAGAAATGGGTTTTGAACTCAAAAAAATGGAAATAAATATTGATGGAGATTTAAACCCCGCAAAATTTATGGGAAAACCTTCTAAAGATAGAACAGGATTTGTACAAATTAATGTATCAATAAATACAGAAACTGATGCTGATGAAGAAACATTAAAGCAATGGTTAAATAAAATAGAAGAGAGATGTCCTGTATCTGATAATCTACAACATCCTACATTTATTAAATTTAATATATCAAAATTATAAAATAAAGGAGAGAAATACTCCTTTATTTTAATACCTTGTTATATACTCTTAAGAAATTTTCTCCTAAAATCATGTTTATTTCTTTTTCATTATAACCATGTTTTTCTAGCGTCTCTATAAAAATATTTAATTCATGATGCCCATTTAGTGAATCTTTATGAAAATCTCTAAACATATCACAAAAATCAAATCCTATACCAACATATTCCACTCCTACTAAATTAGATATATAGTCTATATGCTTTACTAATCCATCTGCATTATTTTCTTTAGGATTATTACTTACAAAAGTTCCACTGGCATTTATTCCTATTACTCCACCTGTTTTAGCAATAGCCTTTATTTGTTCATCTGTTAAATTTCTCATTGAATAAAATATATTTCTTACATTTGAATGAGATGCTAATATTGGAGTATTTGAAAATTTGATTACATCCCAAAAACCTTCATCATTTAAATGACTCACATCAATAATCATATGCAATTTTTCAATTTCTTTTATAACCTCAACACCAAATGCAGTCAATCCTCCTTTAATTCCTTCTTCTTTTTCTGAAAAATAACATCCATCAGCAATATAATTTCTTCTACTCCATACTAAACCTGCAAATCTAACTCCTAATTCATAAAATGTTTTCAATAGATATATATCATTACCTATTGGTTCTAACCCTTCAAAAGATAACATTATTCCTAATTTGTTATTTTCAATTGCATACTCTATATCTTTCATATTTTTACATAGCATTATTTTTCCTTTTGATTCTTCTATTTCATTATATAATGAACTAATTTGATCTAATGCATTTTTTAAAGCCATTTCTGGAATATATTTTTCTTCTATAAAAAGTGAAGAAACTATAATATTAAAACCACCCTCTTTGAATTTAAAATAATGATCTTCCAATATAACGTTTTTTCTACCTTTTCTTCTTTTTTCATATACATCTACTAATAAGTCAAAATGCCCATCAATAATTATTTTATTCATAATCTCCCTCCTAACAAACGTTAACCTATTTTACCATAAAATATTATTTTATAATAACTTTTTTAATTCCGATAAAAAAAGTCGTAATAAATTCATAAGAATGGTGAAAAAAATATTTAGTATAATAATGATGTAAAATATATTTTATTCTTTATTTTAAGGGAGAGGGTTTATATGAAAATAGCTTTTTTTAGTGCTAAAAAATATGATATCGATTTTTTTGATTTTGCAAATAAAAAATATGAATTTGAAATTAAATATTTTGAAACAAGGTTAAATGAAAAAACTACTATTTTAGCTAAAAATTTTGACGTAGTTTGTGCCTTTGTAAATGATAATTTAAACAGTGAAGTTTTAAAAAATTTAAAAGAAAACGGAACAAAATTGATTGCATTAAGATCTGCAGGTTTTAATCACGTTGATTTAGACTCAGCAAAAAAACTAGGTTTGAGAGTGGTACATGTACCAAAGTATTCACCATACGCTGTTGCCGAACATACTGTTGCTTTAATATTATCTTTAAATAGAAAAATTCATAAAGCTTATTTCAGAGTAAAAGAAAATAATTTTTCTCTTGATGGACTTTTAGGGTTTGATTTATATGGAAAAACTGTAGGATTAATCGGAACAGGAAAAATTGGAAGAATAGTCGCAAATATTTTAAAAGGTTTTGGAATGAACATTTTAGGATATGATAAATATCCTAATAATGAATTTTCAGGAAAATACGTAAATTTAGATACATTGTTAAAAAAATCTGATATAATATCATTACATACGCCTTTAAATAAAGAAACATATCATATAATAAATAAAGAAAATATACGTAAAATGAAAAATGGAGTTATGATTATTAATACTAGCAGAGGTGGTTTAATAGATACAAAAGCTGTAATTGAAGGATTAAAATCTAAAAAAATCGGTTACTTGGGTTTAGATGTATATGAAGAAGAAGAAAATATTTTTTTTGAAGATTTATCAAGTGAAATAATTGACGATGATACATTTGTCAGATTGACATCTTTTCCGAATGTTTTAATTACAGGTCATCAAGGATTCTTTACTTGCGAAGCTTTAACAAATATAGCTGAAACTACCTTAGAAAATATTTATAATTATAAAAATAACACTTTAAACAAAAATATTGTTGTATAAGGGGGAGTTTAATGGAACTTTATTTGGGGAAGTATAACTTAATTTTATTTGAGAAAATAGATATTCCTAAAAAATATAAGATAAATATAAACCACCAAAAAAATGAATTTTTTTATAAGAATTTGAATAAAGAATTTGAAATTGAACTAGAAATACATTATTCAGAAAAAAATGACAATAATTGCATTGCCATGTTTATAGATCCATTAGGAAATGTTAGAAAAAAATTTTACTCAAAAAATACATTAGAAAGGGATATAAAAGAGTTTATAAATAATCTATTTGATATTGATGAAAATATTTATTTAAGAAAATCATATAGAGCTATTTCCAATAAAAAAATAGACAGTAATTTATTAGATTTACTAATTTATTCTGCAAAACTTGCTCCATCTTGTGCAAATAAACAACCATGGAATTTTGTTGTTGTTACTGAAGAAGATAAACTAAATTTATTAAAAGAATCTTTACCAGGCGGAAATTATTGGGCTAAAAATTCACCTGCAATTATTGCAGTTTATGCTAAAAAAGATGATGATTGTGATTTATCAGATAATAGAGAATATTTTTTATTTGATACAGGAATGGCCGTGGGAAATCTTTTAACTCAAGCCACTAAATTTGGATTAATTGCTCATCCTATTGCCGGATTTGATCCATTAATTGCAAAAAAAGTGTTAAATATTCCCAATAATTATACTTTAATAACATTAATTGTTTTAGGTTATTATGGAAATAGTTCGAATTTAAGTGAAAAACATAAAGAAACAGAAAACTCTATAAGAATTAGAAAATAAACACTTTTTATATATACCAATATTTGTAACAATATAAAAACGGAGTGATTTAAATGGAAGCTTATAAAGTTTTTAAAGCATTAGGATGCAAATGGAGAGTTGAAATAGTTAAAAAAATAGCTAAAAATAAAAATATTTGCCTTTGTGAATTACAAAAGGAATTTCCACTTGATGTAAGTACTCTCTCGAGGCATATCAGTATGCTAAAAAAAGTTGGAATTATAGTAGAAGAGAGACAAGGAACTTCAAAGATACTTTCTATTTCTTCAAGAAAAGTAATGGAATTAATAAAACAAGCAGAAAAATTTTAGGAAGGCGATTATATGAAAAAAATTTTAACCTTAGAAAATTTATTCAAGACATTATCAAATCAAACAAGAATGGAAATTTTAATTGCTATTTTTGATAATTATTTGACAGCTTCTGAAATTGCTGAAAAATTAAATTATGATATATCTACAATATATAGACATTTACTTCATATGAAAAAGTTTGGTATTTTAAAATCAGAAAGAAAAAATGGAATAGAATATTTTGATTTTTCTTCAACGAAAATATTTCATTTAATAGAAAATGCTATAGAATTTATCTCAGAAGTAAATGGAAATAAGGTTATAGATTGTACTCATATGGGAAGATGTTTGTTAGACCAAAATTCTTTAAATATTGATCCAGATATGATCCTAGATATGCGTGGAGAAATATGTCCTGTTCCAGATATACAAACAAGAAAAGTATTAAAAAGTATGAAAAAAGATCAAATACTTTTAGTAATAGTAGATTGTCCATTATCTGCCGAAAGAATTCCAATCTCCATTACAAAAGAAGGACATATACTATTAGGAAAAATAAACGAAATTCCTGGAGAAACAAAATTATATATAAAAAGAGCAAAAAAAATCAGGAGAATTTAAACTCTCCTGATTTTTATATTATAATGAATTTTTATATTCTTCTGCCGATAATAATTTATCAACTTCTTCTTTATTTAATATTTCTATTTTAGCAATCCACCCATCTTTTTCAGGAGAATCATTTATTATTTCTGGATTGTTATCTAATAATGTGTTAACTTCTACAATTTTTCCACTGACAGGTGCATATACATCGCTTGCGGATTTTACAGATTCTAAAGTACATAACACATCGCCTTTTTTAATTTCTTTTCCAACCTCTGGTAATTCAATAAATGTAACATCTCCTAATTCTTCTGCAGCATTTTCAGAAATACCAACATAAGCAATATTATCTTCTAATAATACCCATTCATGAGTTTTAGTAAATTTTTTCATATTTCCACTCCTTTTATTTTTTTATATATGCAGCGCTAATCCTTCAGCATCTTCAAATGCACCAAGGATTGTTTCTGTTAAAGTAGGATGTGGATGTATGGAGTTAGAAATTTCTTCAACAGTTAATCCATGTTTAACAGCTAAAACACCTTCCATAATCATATCGGTAGCAGAAGGCGAAACAACAGCAAAACCTAATACTTTCTTTGTTTCTTTATCAGCTATGACTTTTGCAAAACCTTCTCTTTCTTCCATTGTTCTTGCTCTTCCATTTGCTGAAACAGGGAATTTGCCTACAATTATCTTATCTGGATCTAAATCTTTTTCTTTTAAACCAGTTGAAGCAACTTCTGGATTTGAGAATATAATTGAAGGAACAGCATTATAATCCATTTCCAATTTTTCTCCAGCAATATTATGTGCTGCAACAATACCTTCAAACATCGCAACATGCGCTAACATAATCTTTGCTCTAATATCTCCTATTGCATATATATTATCTATATTTGTTTTCATTGTATTATCAGTAACTATTCCTCTTTCAATTTTTACACCTAAATTTTTAACATCTTCTGGAATATTTGGTCTTCTTCCAACGGCCAACAATACCCTATTAGCAGATAATTCAATTTCCCCATTTTCTGATTCTGCTATAACTACATAACTTTCATTTACATCTTTTACTTTTGTTTTTTCATACACTTTAACACCTTTTTTTACTAGTGATTTTTTTATTTCTAATGCTATATCCTCATCTTCAAAAGGAAGAATATGATCAGCTAATTCTACAACATGAACTTCTTTACCTAAAGAAGCAAAAAATGTTGCAAATTCAACACCAATAACTCCACCGCCTATAATAACTATACTATCTGGCAATTCTGACATTTTAAATACATCATCACTTGTCCATATACCTTCTATTTCATTAAAAGGCGGAAATATAGAAGGAACAGAACCATGAGCAAGAATTAAATATTCTCCTTCCAAAATTTCACTTGTTTCTTTAATCTTCACATGAGTATTATCTTCAATAATACCTGTTCCATTATATACATCTATATTATTTTTTTTCATTAAATATTCGATTCCTTTTCTAGACATTGTAACAGATTTGTTCATATGTTTCATCATATCAGAAAGCTCATATGAAATATTTTCTACTTTAATACCAAATTTTTTTGATTTAGAAATAATATCAGTATATAAATGAGAAGCTGTTAAAAGAGCTTTTGTAGGAATACAACCTACATTAGTGCAAGTACCTCCAAGATGATTTTTTTCTATTAAAGCAACTTTTTTACCCAATTGCGATAATCTAATTGCAGCAACATATCCACCTGGTCCTCCACCAATTACAATTACATCATACATTCAATCCACCCCTTTGTGTTTTTTATCTCAAATATTTTAACTTCAAGAAAGAAAATTTATTTTACAAAGAAGTTAAATAATTAAAAAGAGGGGAGAAATCTCCCCTAACCAATAAACTTTGGTTCTTTTTCTAATATATCTATAAACCCATGATAATCTATTAATTCGACATTAGCTTCTTCTTCGGTATATCCTCTTGCTAAAAAGTCTTCTCTTATTAAATATGTTTTTCCTTCTGTTAATTCAGATAAATTTTCAAAATTCCAATATATACCATCTTGTATTGTAAAAGTCAACACAAAAATGTTAAAAAAAGGGAAAATAAAAATGTACAAAAAAAGAAATTAAGAATTAGAAACGAAACTTGATGAAGAATTAGCAAAAAACTCCATTTTTTCTTTCAACCTGTATGATTCACCTTTGATTGATATAATATGAGAATGATGTAATAATCTATCTAATATTGCTTGAGCTAATATGGGAGTTCCAAATATTTCACTCCACTCTGAAAAAGGCATATTTGTTGTTATTATTGTACTGTGTCTTTCATATCTTTTAGATATTAATTGAAAGAATATATTTGATGCATCTGTATCAATTGGTAAATATCCAATTTCATCGATTATTAATACTTTGTATTTTGCAAAGTGTTTTAGTCTAGTTTCTAATCTGTTTTCTTTGTGAGCTTTTTTTAGTGTGACATTAAATCTTGAATGTGTATAAAATATGTTGAATATCTATATTTTGCACATTCTATTCCTATGGATATGTGTCTTGCCAACTCCTGGGGTTCCTACAAATAATATATTTTCATTATTTTCTACGAATCTTAAGCTTTTTAAATCTAATATTTCTTGTTTGTTTATTCCTGGTTCAAAATCAAAATCTTCTATTCCTTTTAGAAACGGAAAATTCGCTACTTTTACACATGCGTTCATTTCTCTTTTTTCTTTAGCTCTTACTTCTAATTCACTTAATTCATATAATGCATCAATTATACTTTTTACTCCTTTGTTTATTAAATCTAAATATTTATTATTTTTTATATTCATCAGGTTTAATTCTTGCTAATTATTTATTAGTTTTATATAATTAT
>NZ_LNGH01000018.1 GCF_011057715.1 Marinitoga sp. 38H-ov | reverse complement strand
AAATCATGAAATTGCTGTCAAAATCAGGAAAAAGGGGCAACGCCCCTTTTTTTTGGCGTGCCCGACTGGATTTGAACCAGCAACCTTTGGATCCGCAGTCCAATGCTCTATCCAATTGAGCTACGGGCACATATAAACTAAAATAGGTAAAAAAAATGGCGGAGAGGGTGGGATTTGAACCCACGGAGGGTAATAACCCTCACTTGCTTAGCAGGCAAGCGCCTTCGGCCACTCGGCCACCTCTCCGACGCAAAACTATTATAACATGAAGATTATTCTTTGTCAATAGATTCAAGGTAAATTTTTGGATTATATTCGTTTAATTTTTCATCAATAATTTCTAATAATTCGTTGTATGATGTTGTAATATCAACTTCTTTAGAATTTTTTTCATATCTCAATTTAACTTCAACTTTCCCATCTTTCATCTTTTTACCTAAAACAACTTTCAAAGGAATTCCTATTAAATCAGCATCTTTAAATTTAAAACCTGGAGATGCATCTCTATCATCATATAATACATCATATTTTTCTTTTAGTAAATTATAAATTTCTTCTGCTTTTTCAACTAATTCATTTTGTTTCATAGAAACGGGTATAATAACAATTTCAAACGGCGCAATACTTCTTGGCCATATCATTCCATAATCATCGTGTAATTGTTCAACAATAGCTCCTAAAGTTCTTGAAACACCCCAACCATAACATCCCATAATAAATGGTTTTTGTTTTCCATCTTCAGTTGTATAGTATGCATTTAATTTTTCAGAATATTTTGTCCCTAATTTAAAAACTTGTCCAACTTCTATACCTTTTATTTCTTTTAATGCCTCCCCACATTTTGGACAAAGCTCGCCTTTTTGTACCATTCTTAAATCAGCATATTTATTTATTTTAAAATCTCTATTTATATTCACATTTATATAATGAGTATCTTTTTCCATACCGCCTACAACAAAATTTTTAATACCCTTTACACTTTCATCAGCTATTATTTTTACATTTTGAATACCCACTGGTCCTATAAATCCTATTTCAACACCAAAAATTTCTTTAATTTCATCTGGCTCACCTAATGTTATTGTTTGATCATTCATTAAAGATCTTAATTTTGAAAGGTTTAATTCGTAATCTCCTCTTATCAAAGCTAATATCCAACCATCTCTACCTTTAAATAATAAAGATTTAACTATCTTATTTTTTTCAATATTTAGATAATCCGCAACATCTTCTATAGTTTTTACATTTGGTGTATTAACTTTTTCTAATTCTTTTTCTTCTTCATTAGATAATTCAAATACTACTTTAGATTCAGCTTTTTCATCAGTAGCAGCATAACCACAATCACAGTAATATATTGTACTTTCACCATATTTAGCTTTTACTTGAAATTCATGAGAATTACTACCTCCAATAGCTCCTGTATCTGCCTCTACAACCAAATAATCTACACCTAATCTTTCTAATATATTTTCATACGCTTTATAAAATTCATTGTATGTTTCATCTAAAGACTTTTCAGAATCATGGAAAGAATATGCATCTTTCATAATAAATTCCCTTGCTCTTAAAACACCAAATCTTGGTCTTATCTCATCCCTATACTTATTAGCAATTTGAAATAAAGATACAGGTAATTGTTTATATGATCTTAATTCATTTTTTACTATTGTAGTTATCATTTCTTCGTGAGTAGGCCCTAAAGTAAAATCTCTATTGTGTCTATCTTTTAGCTTCATCATTTCAGGACCATAATCATCCCATCTTCCACTTTCTTGCCAAATTTCTGCAGGTTGAATAATTGGCATTAATATTTCTTGAGAGCCTATATTTTCCATCTCTTCTCTTACAATATTTTCTATTTTTTTCAAAACTTTAGTACCTAAAGGTAAATATGTATATACACCAGAAGCTGTTTTTCTAATAAAACCACCTCTAATTAGCAATTCATGACTTTTAATTTCAGCATCATTTGGAACTTCCTTTAAAGTAGGTGCATAATATTTTGACATTCGCATCTTAATTCCTCCTAAAATAAATTTTATTTTCTTTATTTTAACATATCATTTTAAATAAAACAACTTTTAATGGTAAAAAAATTATGACGAGTATATAATTTTAAAATCTTCTTAATTATACTCAGTTCTTAATATGGTATAATATATTAAACAATAAAATAATAGATTGGAGGATTAAAAATGAAAAAATTTTATATTACTACTCCTATATATTACGTAAACGCTGAGCCTCATATTGGTTCAAGTTATACAACAATTGTCGGAGATATTATAGCAAGGTATAAAAGAATGAGAGGTTATGATGTATTTTATTTAACAGGTACAGATGAACATGGGCAAAAAATACTACAAGCAGCTAAAGCAAAAGGGGTTTCTCCTCAAGAATTATGTGATGAATTATCAGGTAAATTCAAATCATTGTGGAAAGACCTAAAAATAACCAATGATTATTTTGTTAGGACTACAGATGAACAACATATGAAAACTGTTCAATTCTTTGTACAAAAAATGTTGGAAAATGGAGATATATATAAGGGAAAATATGAAGGTTGGTATTGTGTTCCTTGTGAAACATATTGGACAAATGATGAAATAGAAGAAAAAGAAGGCAAAAAAATTTGTCCGTCCTGTTCTAGAGAGGTAAATTGGGTTGAAGAAGAAAATTATTTCTTTAGACTTTCAAAATATAATGAGCCATTAAAGAAATTTTTTGAAGAAAATCCTGACTTTTTAGAGCCCGAATTTAGAAAAAATGAAATGTTAAAAATATTAGAAAGTGGATTAAAAGATCTAAGTATTACCAGAACTACATTTGATTGGGGAATTCCTATGCCAAATGATCCAAAACATGTTATATATGTTTGGGTTGACGCATTGATTAATTACATTAGTGCACTAGGTTATCCAGAAAATATGGAACTTTTTAACAAATATTGGCCAGCCGATGTTCATTTAATTGGAAAAGAAATAAATAGATTTCATTCATTAATTTGGCCAGCCATGTTAATGTCTGTTGGACTTTCATTACCTAAAAAAGTTTTTGCCCACGGGTGGTTAACTGTAAACGGTGAAAAAATTTCAAAATCATTAGGAAATGCTATTGATCCAAGAATTTTAGTTGATGCCTATGGAAACGATGTAATTAGATATTATTTAATGAGAGATATTGTTTTTGGAAAAGATGGTGATTTTTCTGAAGATAATTTAATTACCAGATACAATTCCGACCTAGTAAATGATTTAAGTAATTTAGTTCACAGAACATTATCTATGGTTAATAAATACTTTGATGGAATTATTCCAGCACCTGGAGAAAAAGATGAAGTTGATAATCAATTATTTGATTTGATTAATAATACAATCAAATCATATGAAGAATATATGGATAAATATCAATTCACTCATGCTTTAGAAAGCTTATGGGAATTAGTTAGATTTACAAATAAATATATTGACTTAACAGAACCATGGTTGTTGGGTAAAGATGAAGCAAAAAAATCTCGTTTGTCTACTGTTATGTATAATTTAATGGATTCAATTAGAATTATATCATTATTAATATCTCCTATTATGCCAGATACCGCAATAGAAATATTAAAGAAATTAGATATTGATGTAGAAAACTATATTAACAATGAAAATATTAAAATAGGTTTATTAGAAAGTGGTAAAAAAGTTATTATTGGAGAACCTGTTTTTAAAAGAATTGATGTAAAAACTTGGAAAAAAGTTATTATTATGAAAAATAAGGAGGAAATAAAAATGGAAGATAATAAGAAAGAAGAAATAAAACAAGAAAATGCTGAAAATGTTTTAATTGACATAGATTACTTTAAAAACGTTGATTTAAGAGTTGCAAAAATATTAGAAGCTGAAAAAGTTAAAAAATCTAAAAAATTAATCAAATTACAGTTAGATTTGGGAGAATTAGGCCAAAGACAAATAGTAGCTGGTATAGCTAATTTTTATGAACCTGAAAATCTTATAGGTAAGAAAATAATTGTTGTTGCTAATTTAAAACCAGCTAAATTAATGGGAATTGAATCATACGGAATGTTATTAGCAGCCAAAATAAATGATAAATTGGTACTATTAACTACAGATAATGATATTGAACCGGGAGCTAAAATTTCTTAAGTAGGGGGTTAATATGAGCGATATTTTAAATAAATCTTTTGAAGAAGAGTTAAAAGAATCATATCTTTTATATTCTTTAAGTGTTATAACAAGTAGGGCTATTCCTGATGTTAGAGATGGCCTTAAACCAGTTCAAAGAAGAATATTATATTCTATGGATGAATTGAGCTTAAAACATACAGCAGCATATAAAAAATGCGCCCGTATTGTTGGTGAAGTTATGGGTAAATATCACCCTCATGGTGATGCTGCTATATATGACGCTTTGGTTAGAATGGCTCAACCTTTTAGTTTAAGATATCCTTTAGTTATTGGACAGGGAAATTTCGGTTCTGTTGATAGAGATCCGCCTGCAGCAATGAGGTATACTGAAGCAAAAATGCATGAATTAGCAGAATATATGTTAATGGATATTGACAAAGATACTGTCGATATATTAGATAATTTTGATGGGTCTTTAAAAGAACCTTCAGTTTTACCGACTCGATTGCCTAATTTACTTATGAATGGTGTTAATGGTATTGCCGTTGGTATGGCAACTAACATTCCTTCACATAATTTAAATGAATTAGTTGATGGTATTTCTCATTTAATCGATAATCCTGAAGCATCTATTAAAGATTTAATGAAATATATAAAGGGCCCAGATTTCCCAACAGGAGGAATTATTGTAGACGGAAATAAATTAAAAGATATATACGAAACAGGAAGAGGCTCATT
The DNA here is from genome assembly GCF_011057715.1 of Marinitoga sp. 38H-ov. Taxonomy (NCBI): domain Bacteria; kingdom Thermotogati; phylum Thermotogota; class Thermotogae; order Petrotogales; family Petrotogaceae; genus Marinitoga; species Marinitoga sp. 38H-ov. Next base: position 16,896 of record NZ_LNGH01000018.1, on the reverse strand, counting down.
CCATATTAGATCAAAATATGAACTAGAAGAAAATAAAAATGGCATTAGTATTGTAATAAACGAAATTCCATATGGAGTTTCAAAGGCTGATTTGATAGAGCAAATTGCAAATTATGTTACAAAACAAAAAGAAAATAAAAAAGATGTAGGAATAAGAAACATTAGAGATGAATCTGACAAGGAAGGTATTCGTGTAGTTATTGAGTTAAAAAGAAATGTAAATCCGCAGAGAATAATAAATCAATTATTAAAACATACGTCACTTCAAACTTCTTTTGCAGTTCAAATGACGGTTATTGATAAAAGAAAACCTAAAGTAATGAATTTAAAAGAAATTTTAGAAGCATTTATTGAGCATAGGATAGATGTAGTTACTAGACGTACTCAATATGAATTAGATAAAGCAAGAAAGAGATCTCATATAGTTGAAGGATTAATGAAAGCCTCTGAGGGAATTGAATCAGTCATAGAAATTATTAGACAGTCTGAAGGAAGAGAAGAAGCTGTAAATAGTTTAATGGAAATTATTAATGTCACAAAAGAACAGGCTAATGCTATAGTTGATATGAGATTAATTAGTTTATCAAAATTAGAAGGTCAAAAATTAGAGAAAGAATATGCAGAATTAACTCAAAAAATAACGGATGCTTTAGAAATATTAAATAATAAATCTAAATTGTTAGAGGTAATAAAAGAAGAACTTCTTGAAGTAAAAGAAAAATTTGGCGACGATAGAAAAACTAAAATTACTAATCAAGGTTCTAAAATTGAAGATGCCGATAATATTGAAGAAGAAGATTTAGTAATTGTCTTAACTCAATGGGGTTATATCAAAGCAATGAAAAGCACTGAATACAAAGTTCAAAATAGAGGCGGGAAAGGATCAAAAGCCATTAAAAAATCGGATAATGATTTTATTATACAAGTTTTACAAACAAATAGTCTTTCAAAATTGTTATTTATTACCTCAAAAGGTAAAGCATTTGAACTGTATGCTTATAATATCGAAAAAAGTTCAAAGGATACTAAAGGAAAACATATCTCTTCTTATTTGTATTTAGATAATGATGAAAAAATTAAAACCATAATACCTATTGAAAATGAGAAAGAAATTGAAAATAAGTATATTATGCTATTCACAAAAAATGGAATTGTAAAAAGAACAGCTTTAAGTGAATTCTCAAATATTAGGAAAAATGGATTAAAAGCTATAACAATTAAAGAAGATGATATGATTGTTGATGCATTAATAGTTAATGATGACGATGAGGTTTTAGTAATTAGCAAAAAAGGTATGAGTTTAAGATTTAAAGTTTCAGATGTAAGACCTATGGGAAGATCCGCTTCTGGAGTAAGATCTATTAAATTAAGGGAAAATGATAATGTTGTTAATGGTGTACTTGTTGTAAAAGATAAAAGTCTATTATTGATAACAGAACATGGTTTTGCAAAAAGAGTTAATTTTGATGATTTCAGATTACAAAATAGAGGCGGAGTTGGCCTAAAATGTGTTAAAGAAACATCTAGAATTGGAAATATTGTAAAAGCATTAACTGTTGATGATGAAAGTCATATAATAGTTTTCTCAAAATTAGGAAAAGCTATTAGAGAAGAAGTGAATGCCATTTCAACTTTAAGCAGATATGCTATAGGTGTAAGAGCTTTAAGATTAGATAATGAAGACATTGTAGCAGATGCTGCTGTGGTGGTAGATGATGATGAGTAAAGAACTAAACCATACTGCAGATATTATGTATGAATTAATTGGTAATGACATTATCGAACTTCTAGAAGATTTGTTTGATGCATTAAACAAAATCTTTTTACCGCTTGTAGGTGGGATAGAAAATCACTTTTCATATTCTATTTTAAATCAGGATATTGACGATATTTTATTTGATATTGGAAATTATTCGTTAAATAAAATTTATGAAGGATTTTTCCCATCTAAAATTGAAAAAATTGAAAATGAAATAAAAATTTATTTTTCAAAGATAATAACAATAAAATCAGATATAGAAGTGAAAGCTATTTCTTATCCAAAAATTATTTCCAATGATGAAAAATACATAGTTAATATTATTTTTGATATTTGAGGTTACTATGAAAAATATTACTAATAAACAAAAAAAAATATTGGACTACATTGAATTTTTCATACAAGTTAAAGGTTATCCTCCATCTATGAGAGAAATAATGAATTTTTTTGGATTAAAAAGTGTTTCTACTGTTTTTTCCCATTTAAAATCTTTAGAAAAAAAAGGATATATAGAAATTTCAGGAAATCCTAGAGGTATATCCATAAAAGATAATAAAAAATATGGAATTATAGAATTAAACGGAGAATTAATTAATGGTGATATAATATTATATGATAATTTAAAATACATAAAATGTAATCCTAATATTAATATAAAAAGTTCTAAAGATTTATTAATATTGTATGTTAAATCAGATTATTTAGATTATGAAAAGAATACTATAATTATTTTAAAAGGTAATTCTATAATAGGAACATTAAAATTAAAAGAGGTGATAATAGATGAAAATATCTATTGGTTCTGATCACGCAGCATTTTCTATGAAAGAACATATTAAAAAATATTTAGAAAAAAAAGGAATTGAAGTAATTGATGAAGGTCCATATAATAATGATAGAGTTGATTATCCAATATATGCAAAAAAAGTCGCAGACAGAATTGTAAATAAAGAAGCGGATTTTGGCATTTTGATGTGTGGTACAGGATTAGGAATGTCAATTGCTGCAAACAAAGTTAAAGGAATACGAGCTGCTTTAGCTTACTATCCAAAAATGGCAGAATTAGCTCGACAACATAATAATGCTAATATTTTAGTATTAGGTGGAAGAACAATGGGTTTTGAACTTGCAGAATGGACAGTAGATACATTTTTAAAAACTTCTTTTGAAGGAGGCAGACATGAAAATAGGTTAAACTTAATTTCCGAAATGGAGGAATGAAAATGAAATTTATATATGATCCAAGACATGTTTTTTATTCACCTAAACATGAATTTGATGGATTCAAATTAATAGAAAATAAGGACAAACCTGGAAGAATTGAGGTTATCAAAGAAATAATACAATTAAAATATGGAGATATTATTGTTGGATCAAAAGATTTTCCGCGATCATATTTGTATTTTGTACATTCTTTAGATTTTGTTAATTGGTTAAAAGAGAAGCAATATTATTTAGATGATAATCAAGAATATTTCCCAAATATATTTGGATATGATATGGCTATTGATAGTAAAACTCCAATTAATAAAAATACATTTGAAATGGCATGGATAAGTGCAAAATGCGCATTAACTGGTGCTTCTATGTTATTAGAAGGTGAAGAATTAGTATATTCATGTTCAAGACCTTTAGGACATCATGCCGGAATATCCTCTTGTGGTGGTGGAGCATATTTTAATAATGCAGCATTAGCCACAAGATATTTGCAAAAAAACGGAGATGTTTATGTTGCAATACTCGACTTAGATTTTTATGCAGGAAACGGAACTCAAGAAATTTTTTATGATGATAATACTGTTTTAACTATTAGTATTCATGGAAATCCATCCAATCATTATCCTTATATTTCTGGTTATGAATGGGAAATTGGAGACGGTAATGGAAGAGGATACAATATAAATTTCCCATTAAAAGATAATATCAACGGTAGAACTTATTTAAGAGTTTTAGAAAAAGCATTGTTAGAAATAGAAGATTTTGATCCAGATTTTTTAATTATACCTTTTGGTTCAAATACACATGAAAATGATTCTAGCACTACTTTTAATTTAAAAAATGAAGATTACAAGGAAATAGGTGGAATGATTTCTTATTTAAATATTCCTAAGCTATTCGTTCAAGAAGGTGGATTTTCATCACAAGTTACTGAATCAGTAATTGGTAATTTGTTTGATGGCTTATTAATATAATTTTTAGAGGTGGACTTTTTGAAGAATATTTTATTTGAAACAAAAAATGGTGATTCTATTGAGATTCTAATTGGACATAACTATTATAGTAAGTATATAAACAATAAAAGATATAATAATTATATTATTTATGATAAAAAAATAGAAATTATTGATAAGTTAAATTTAATTAATTCAATATCTGTAATTGGTAATGAAAATCTAAAAAATTTAGATAAGTATTTAAATTTTTTAATAAAATTTACAGAAAATAATATAAATTCTGCTTTAGTATTTGGTGGATATACTACATTAGAACTTTTAGGATACACCTTAGAGAATATTAACATTACTGATTATTCTTTTTTTCCATCAAACTTAAATTCTGCTATTATGCCACCTTTAAAAGGTAAATATTATTTAAATTTCAACTGGAAAAAAGATTTATTAACAATTAAAGGTTATCCTAAAAATGTATTTATAGATACTATACTATTTGAATCAATTTCAAAAACAAATTTTAAAAATATGTTTATTGTACCTTATATTCTAGGAAAAATTATGAATTCAAAAATTGCCGAATTATCTTTAAACTATTCAAAATTCAATTTTTCAGTTTTGGACTTAGAAGATTATTTATATTATTCATTAAAACAATGGGTTTATTATTTAAAAAATGAAGGTGATATTTTTCCAGGAGAAACTATAACTTTATTATTTTATAATAAAAAGTCTGGATTCAACAATAATTATTTAAATGTTTTTGGACTTAGTTTTTTAATTGAATTATATATTTCATGGTATTATGGATTTTTGAGTTTTGAGGAGTTTGAAAAAATTGAAAAAGAACTTACGAATAATTTTGATATATCATATAAATTAATAGAAAAGATTGATTTAGACTTAAATGATAAAGATTTCATTTTATATACTTCTTCTGGCAAATTAATAAAATATAGAATTCCTAAAGATGATCTATTATCGGTTATTAAGGAAGTTAAAGATTATTTTAGAGGTGGATTTTTGTGATAAAAAAAAGAAAAGATTGGGGATTAATTATAATTACAATATTTTTATTTATTATACCAATGTTTTTAGCTATTTTAACTTCTTATACTTTATATCTAAAATACAAGATTAGAAATTTAGAAATACAAATAAATGAATTAAAAACAAAAAATGTTGATGTTAATTCCTCAAAAATTTTTAATATGAAAGATATAACCCTAAATATTGAAGAAATAAATAAGTTTCTTAATATTAAACCAAAAGGGATTATTGAAAAAAAGAATGTTGATATATATTATTTAATAAAAAATGCTAAAAGCAGCTTTAAAAATAATGATTTAGGCGGATTAACAATACTAAATAAAAATGATGCTTTTTTTAATAGTGTAAATTCAATAGAAAATAACATAAATTATTTTCTTACTCCTATTTCTACAACTTTATATACTTTTTATTCAGAAAATCAAAATTTTAATACTCAAACAGTTTATACTATACAATTAAGATTGTATTTAACAGAAGAAGACGCATTTTTTACTGCTCTAACACTAAGAAATGCAGGAATACCCGTTTTTGTATATAATGGAAGATTTAAAAATAGCGGTAAAAATTATTTTGCTATATGTGCCGGTTTATTTACTAATATCAATGATGCTAAAAACTATATGGAAAATTACATAGATGAAGAAAACATTTTACAGTTAACTGGATTAAGTGTAAAAGATAGGTTTATAAAAAGTTTTAATTTAATAGGAAATTATGAAGAATAAAATTATTTTTTTTATCATAATACTATTAGTTTTTTTCCTAAATTTATATATACACTTTAATTCTCAACCTAAAGTTGAGAATTATCAGTATAGTAAAATTGACTTAGCAAACTTTACAATAGATGAATTAATAAAAATACCTGGTATTGGATATAAAAAAGCTCTAAAAATTAAAGAATATTATGAAAATTTTGGTTTTTCTTCTGTTGATGATTTGAAAAAAGTTCCTGGCATTGGAGAAAAAACTTTTGAAAAAATAAAATCTTATTTTTATTTATCAGAAACTATTTATATACTTAAAGAAAACAAAAAAATAAATATAAACAAAGCAACATATGAAGATTTAATAAAATTACCAAGTATAGGTGAAAAAACAGCTCTAAAAATTATAAATTATAGGAAAATAAAGAATATAAATACTTTAGACGATTTAAAAGATATATTAACAAATTTTCAAATTAATCAAATAAAAGGAGTTGTAGAGTTTTGAAAATTTTTTTGCATGTTTGTTGTGCGCCTGATTTAGTTTTAGCTCATAAAAAATTAAAAGAAAAAAATATTGAATATACATCTTTTTTTTACAATCCTAATATTTTTCCCTATACCGAATATGAAAAAAGGTATAATGCTTTTTTAAAATTAAAAAAAATGTGGAGCTTTGAGGAAATTAAATCAGAATATACTCACAATGATTTTTTAGATGAAGTAAAAAATATTGATGTTAAAGACGAAAAAAAAAGATGTTATAAATGTATGTATATTAGAATGAAAAAAACAGTAATAAAGGCGAAAGAACTTGGTTATACATATTTTTCTACAACATTATTATCTAGTCCAAGAAAGGATCATAATGATATAAAAGAAATAGCTGAAAATTTATGTAAAGAATATAACATAAATTTTTATTATGAAAATTTTAGATCAAATAATTCTATTTCTGAAGGGGCAAAGTTTTGTAAAACAAATAATATTTATAGACAGTTATATTGCGGATGTGAATTTTCATTAAAAGAAGCTGAAAATTTGAGGCTTAAATCTTTAGAAAAAAGAAAAAAAAAGTTATTAGAAAAATTAGATTTTAATTTTGAACATCTTTTAAACAAAGATTTATTAAAGATTCCTGAAGATTTATATCCTTACTATCTATACAAACATGGTATTGATATTTTAAAGGATTTAAAACCTAAAATTATATTAATAAAAAAGGATATTGCTAAAGATTTTAATATAAAAAACGGAAGAAACAAAATCGGAAATTGGAAAGCTAAATTCATTGTTGTTTAGGGGGATAATATGGACTATATAGAATTAGAAATTTTAAGTAAAACAAAATATATTAAGATTTTACGTGAAACTATGAAATATTTTCTTAAATTAAATGATTATAATGACAATGAACAAATATTCTTTATGGAATTAGCTTTAAATGAAGCTGTAGCTAATGTAATTGAACATACTTACAATTTTGACGAGTATAAAAAAATTATTATTAAATTTGAATTGATTAATTCTATGTTCAATGTATATATTAGAGATTTTGGTGAAAAAGTTGATATTGCAAAAATAAAATCTAGAGATTTAGATGATATAAAAGATCATGGATTAGGAGTACATATTATATCTCAGGTTTTTGATAACATAATATGGAAAGATATAAATGAAGAAGGGAATTTATTAGTTTTAACAAAAAAATTGGGGGACTAATAATGGCTATTATAAAAATCCATACATCTGAAGACTATAAAAAAGCATATATATCTTTATTATATGACGGTAGAATATCTACTGAAAATGAGTTATATAATGCTTTAAAAAACGCGAATATAAAAGTTGGAATTAAATATGATGTTTTAAAATCATTAGTTGTAAATCCAATATATAATCAATCTATTTTAATAGCAGAAGCAATACCTCCATCAAAAGGAGATCCTGGTTATGTTGAGATATATAAAAATTTAGATATTGAAAAAAAAGAAATTAACTATAATGAGAAAATTGATTTTAGAGAATTTGCAAAAAATATCATAACAGTTGAGTTAGGTGAAAAAATAGGATTTATTCATCCTCCAACTATTGGAAAGCCAGGTAAAGATATTTTGGGAAAAGAAATACCAGGATTATTAGGAGACCCCGCAAAGGTTATATTAGAAAAAAACGTAGAAAAAGATGATGAAGGGTATATTATTGCCGCTTCTTCTGGAGAATTAAAAATAAGAAAAGATATTGATGGTACTTTATACATATCTATAGAGCCTATTTATGAAATTAATGGGGATGTGGATTTTAATACTGGAAATATTAATTTTCCTGGCAAAGTTATAATTCGAGGATCAGTAAAACCCGGGTTTATAGTGGAAGCTGAAGAGGATATTGAAATTTATGGCGAAATTGAAGCTGCTACAGTTATTTCCCAAAAAAATTTAAAAGTAAATGGAATAAAAGGTAGCCATAAGGGAATTATTAAAGCGCAGAATATATATGCTAAATTTGCTGAAAATGCAAATTTAGAAGCAAAAGAAAAAATTTTAATTGATAAATCATTAATTAACTGTAATGTTATATATGCCGAAGAATTAATTTTAGATGGTTATAATAGTAAAATAGTTGGTGGTAATATAAATGTACTAAAAAAAGTTGAATCTCATTATATTGGTAGTACCTTAGGTGTTTTAACTACAATAGAAGTAGGTGTGGATCCAAAACTATATACTGAATATTCCAACTTATTAGAATTAACCAAAAAATATACTGAAGAATTAAAAGCTATTACACCTCAAATTACTTCATTAATGGAAAAATTAAAACAAAGCAAATTAAAAGTTGAAAAAGCAAATTATTTGAAAAAAATTCTTAATAGAACAAAAATTTTAAAAAATGAAATTGAAAATTCCAAAACTAAATTAATTGAATTAAAAAAATTAATAAATAATTCAAAAAAAGAAGGAGTAGTAATTGCAAGAAAGATGTTATATCCTGGAGTACAAATTAAAATACAAAATAAATTATTTAATACTGAAAATGCTATTAGTAGTGTTCAAATAATGAATATTGAAGATGAAATAAAATTATTTGCATATGTTAATGAAAAATAGGAGGTATTATGAGAAAGATATTATTATTATTAAATTTTATATTAATTGTTTTATATATGTTTTCTGCAGATATTGGGGAATATTATGCAAGTTATTTTGATATAGACAAAATGATTGCTTCAAATAACATAAATATTAAAATTTTTGGATACTTAAAAAAATATTTAGAAACAGGATATAGCAGTTATTTAAAAGCTGCAAATGAATTAAGAGTTGAGTATGATAATAATTTATCTTTTGAAGAAAAAAAATTATTTGATATTTTATCTTCAATTAATCCTCAAACAACTATTTCACCAATTAATAAGTTAAATGAATTTAAAAATACAAATCCAAATTTATTAGTAATAGATATACTTTTAATAGAATTTCAATACAATCAATGGAAAATAACTGGAGATCCTAAATTAGCAAAAGAAATTATAAATGAAATAAATAATTTAGAAAAGAAAATCATAAAATCTCCATTTATTCTATATTATAAATCAAATTTTTTATATAATTCTAATCTATATGGAAATAAAGATGATGCATATGTAGTTATAAAAGAAGGCGTTCTTAGTTTCCCAGATAATAAAAAAATCATTGAAACATATATTAATATAGCTACTTCCTTAAAAATGAATATTAAAGATAAAGATATATTTGAAAAAATATCTAAAACTTATATTAAAGAACCTGACCCCGATGAAAAAGTATTATTATTGATCGCTAAACATTTCTTTGAAAATAATGAGAAAGATATTGCTAATAATATTGTTAACGATAAGATTTTACCAAATACTAAAAATTATAAAATATTATTTTTAGTATATGAACTTTTGGGTGATTATTCAGATACTTATACTCAAAAGATGAATTATTATAAAAAAGCTTTAGAATATGACTCAGACAATCCTAGAATATTATCAAAATGGGCACTATCTATGTTAAATGTGGATTATGATAAATATAAATCATTAGCTAGAATTGCCTTAAACAAAGCTGTAACTTTAGATCCAAATTTATCAGAAGAAGCGTTAAATGCTCTAAAAAAATTACGAAATGAAATAAAAATTGATGTAATTTTAAATTATATTTTACCAATATTATCTTTTGTTATTTTTTCTATATCTATAATTATTTATCTTGAAAAAAGGAGAAAAAGAAGAGATAAAGAGCTTATGTTTAAAGAAGGTGATGAAAATGATTGAAATTAAAGTATTGGACAAAGGGTTTATAAAATTGGTTAATTTAATGGGAGAAGATAAAACTGCTGTTAGAGCAGCAAGAGTTTCTTATGGTAAAGAATTATCAACAGATGAAAAAGATATACAGCTTATAAACTATTTAATGGAGCATAAACATCATAGCCCCTTTGAACATCAAGTCTTTACATTCCATATAAAAACTCCCATTTTTATTGCTCGCCAATGGATGAGGCATAGAATTGGAAGTTATAATGAAATTTCAAGAAGATATACAACAAAATTTGCAGAAGAATTTTATATTCCAGATCATATAAGAATACAAGATACAAAAAATAAACAAGGGTCTATTCATACAGAAGATAAACATATGGAAAAAAAAGCTATAGAAATTGTTAAATATACATATAATTATTTATATGAAACTTATAATAAATTACTAGAAATGGGTGTTGCTAGAGAAATGGCTAGAATGATTTTACCAGTTGGTCAATATACTCAGTTTTATTGGACTGTAAATGTTAGATCTTTAATGAATTTCTTGAATCTAAGAGCTGATTCTCATGCACAATGGGAAATACAACAATATGCTATTGCATTAGCAAAAATATTTAAAGAAAAATTACCTTGGACTTATGATGCTTTTTTAAAATTTGAGTATAAAGGGGATTTATTAAATGAAATTAACTAAAATAATACAAGAACTAAATGCTACAATTATTAATAAACCAGAAAATTTAGAAAATTTAGAAATTGAATATGCTGGCGCTTCTGATTTAATGAGTGACTTTTTGGCTTTTTCAAAACCAAACATGTTATTAATAACCGGTTTAACAACACCTCAAACATTAACGACTGCATCTGTTATAGAAGCAGGAGCTGTTTTATTTGTAAGAGGAAAATCTATTCCTAAAAAATTTTTAGAAAATATAAATAATTGTGAAATTCCTATCTTGTCTACAGAATATTCTATGTATTTTGCTTGTGCAAAATTATATAATTTAGGTTTAAAAGATGCTATGGAGACTGATTTAAATGAAAAGTGATAACAAATTATTAGAAAAATTGTTAGATGTTTTTTCTAACACAAAAATCGGTGAAATTATGACTTCACCACCTATTGTTGTTACGCCTGAAATTACTATAAAGCAGGTAAAGGATATAATGAAAATAAAAAAAATATCTGGATTACCTGTTGTAAAAAAAGGATTAAAATTGGTTGGAATTATTAGCATTGAAGATATAATAAATGTTTTAGAAAGAGGAAACTTAAATGATAATGTTTTCAAATGGATGTCTAAAAACGTGATATCTTTAAACGAAAATAATACACTTTCTGAATTTATTGATTATTCTCAAAAATATAAATATGGAAGATTCCCTATAATCAATGAAGAAAATAAGGTTGTTGGAATTATAACAAAATATGATGTTATTACCTGGCTTTTCGAAAAATTAGGGACAATATATATTCATGATGAACGTAGAAAAAAGGTATTAAACCAAGAATATACATCAAAACTTACCGGAGAAATTTTAGATAATGATAAAATTTCCTTTAATTTTGAAATAAATTATAACGATATTCAAAAAATTGGAATTGGTGCAACTAAATTAAAAGCATTTTTAAAAAGTAAAAATATAAATGATTCACTAATAAGAAAAATTTCTATTGCTACCTATGAAGCAGAAGCTAATGTTGTTATTCATTCAGATTCGTATGGTCAAATTTATTGTTGGGATTTTGAAGATAGCATTAGATTATTAATTAAAGATTATGGAAAAGGTATTGAGAATGTTGAATTAGCTATGCAAGAAGGATTCTCTACGGCATCTGAAGATGTTCGATCCCAAGGCTTTGGAGCCGGAATGGGATTACCTAATATGAAAAGATTTTCTGATAAAATGACAATAATTTCAGAAGTAGGAAAAGGCGTTACTATTGAAATGATGTTTTATAAGGGGGATTAAAATGACTTTAAAAGATATTTTAAAACATGGCTTCCTTGAAAGTATTTATATTTTCAATGATAACATTGAAATTAAAAATGGTTACGTTGGAGATTTATTAAGTGAAATAATGAGGAATTCTCCTTCATCATCTATATGGATAACTCATCAAACACATCCAAATATTATTGCTGTTGCTTCTATAGTTGAAGCAAATACAATTATAATTCCAATAGATTTTGATTTTGAAATTGAAACAATTGAAAAAGCAAAAGAAAATAATATAAACTTATTAAAAAGCAAATATGATATTTTTAAAACTGTTGGATTAATATATAATTGCTTATTTGGTGAATAATATGACGTCATTTTATGGAAATTTTCATATACACACTATTTTATCTCCATGCGCTGATATCACTATGACCCCAGATATTTTTTTAGATTATTTAAATGGCGTTAATTGGATTTCTATTACAGATCATAATACAACTCGACATATCGAATTATACTCAAAGGTTTTAAAACAAATAGATGTAAAAGTAATTCCTGGTATCGAAGTAACTTCCAAAGAGGAAGTTCATTTATTAATATATTTTGAAAATTTAGATGATGCCATTAAATTTGGTAATATAATAGAAAATAATTTAATAATAAAAGATTATAATCCAGAAAAATTAGGGTATCAAATTATTTGTAATGAAGATGGAACATTTTCTTCTATTGTAGAAAATCCATATTTTGGAAGCGCCTGTAGTTTAAGTATTAATGAGATTTATTTACTATCTAAAAAATATAATTCTTTATTTATTCCTGCTCATATTTTTAGATTTAATGGATTAATAACTAATTTAGGGCTTCCTCCAGAAGATATTATAATAGATGCTGTAGAAGTAAAAAATAAAAATGAAATTGAAAAAGCTCAGAAAATTGGCTTTAATAATTTTATTTTTAATACAGATGCCCATTTCCCTGAACAATTAATTCCTTCATGTAAAATACTAGCAAAAGATAGATCTTTTGCTAGTTTTAAAGAGTCTATTATTGAAAGTCGGGTGATTCCAATTTGGCAACATTAAGAACTATTTGTGATCATATTTTAGATATTTGTGAAAATGCTATTAATTCTGGAGGTACAATGGGTTATTTAGTTATAATAGAAACAAAAAATAATTTTAAATTTACTATTTCTGATAACGGAAGAGGTATGGACAATCTTGGAATAAAAAAAGCTTTAGATCCTTTTTATACAACTAAAAAACATAGAAAGAAAAAATTCGGAGTAGGATTATCATTTTTAAAGTTTTCTGTTGAAAAAACTGGCGGTTTTTTTAACATTTATTCGAAAAAAAATTCTGGAACTATAGTTACTGCAAATTTCAATTTATCAAATATTGATTGCCAACCTGTTGGAGATATAGTTTCTACATTTCTCCACGTTTTAAATATAAGTAATAATTTTTATTGGAAAATAAATAGATTTTACAATAAAAACGGTTATAATATTGACTCTAAATTTTTGAATGAAAATTTTGATTTAACAAAACCATCTGATTTAAATTTAATTAAAAGTTATATATTAAATCTAGAGAAAGAAATTAAGGAGGAAGATAAATGAAAAAAATATTATTAGTTTTTTTGGTGATTACAGTATTCATTAATACTTTTGCTTTAATGACTGTAAAAAAATTAGTTTTCGAAGGTAATGTTTCTTTTATTGAAAATGAATTAAAGAATACACTTTCTAAATATGATATTACTGAAAACTCAATTATTGGAGAAATAGATTTAAAATTAGCTATAAATTCTATTCAAAATTCTTATCCATATTTTTCTTCTATATCCTACGATTATTCCGAAGAAAATAATGAATTAAAACTTATCTTTAAAACTAACCCTATTGTAAAAGATATTAAATTTAAAGTTTTAGGTGATAAACTGTTGGATTTAAGTAATATAGCCACAAAAGTATATACTGAAAAAAATCTTCCTTTCAATTTAAATGAATATAAAAAAGGTTTAGATGAAATTAAAAAATATTATAATGAAAATGGTTATATGTATATTGAAATTTTAAGCAATGTTAAATTAAAATCGGACTCTATTACTTTAGAAAGCACTACTGTAGATAATAAAAATATTTCAAATGAAAATACTTTGGTTTATATTATTAAAGAATATGATTTATGGGATATTGAATTAAATGGTGAAGTTTCAAATTTAAATAAAAATGAATTAAAAAAAATATTTGGATTTAATTTTAGAAGTGACTGGGAGAACAAATTCTTTTTATTTAGATCTGATGTAAAAGACACATACCCCAAAGTAGAAGATATACAAAAAATATTTCAAACTTTACAACAATTACCTTACTTTTCAACCAAAACACAAATATCTTTTAAAACATTAAATATCGATAAAACTCCAGGCGGTGATCTAGTAATTGTCTTGGATGGTGAATTAAAGAAAATTATTGATTCCCCTTCATTAATTAAAAATATTTCAATAGAAGGAAATGAAAGTATAAAAGATTTTGAAATTTTCGGAAAATTAAAGCAATTAAATATATCTGAAAACTCAACGGTATCAAATTTGCAATTATTAAATAGCATAAAAACTTTAAAAGATTATTATATTAATTTAGGCTACCCATTTATAGATATAAATGCTTATTATAATAACAACAATTTGTCTTATAAAATAATTGAGTATAAAGTTGGAAATATTATTATTAATGTTACTCCAAAACAGAAAACAAAAAATTATCTTATTAATCCATCAATAAAACTTAAAGAAGGAGACGTAATAACAACTAAAAACATTCAAGACACATATTATGCATTGTCTGGAACAGGTTTCTTTGAAAATGTTAGCATTTATCCATATAATCAGAAAGATAATATCTTAGATTTTAAAATAGACATTGAAGAAAAAAATAAACCTGGAAAATTTATTGGAGGAATTACATACACAGTACCTGAAAATGCACCTTGGTATATGGGTTTTTTAGGACAATTAGAACTACAATGGGCAAATCCTTTAGGATACGGTCAATCATTTAATATTTCTACTAATTTAAATCCATTATCAAATACATATATTTTTAATGGCGGATATAATATTAAAAATATTTTTGGATCTAAATTTTCCATAGGTACAAACTTAAATTATGGTTTGTATGATATAAATAACGGAATCCCACAAGAAAATATTAGTGGTGAAGCCACTGTATCTGATAAATTATCATTTTCTATATCTCCTAATTATAGTATTAATGATTTTAATAATATAAATTTTAATTTCAGCTATTCTGAAACAAAGTATAATCCTTCATCATATGAGGTAAAAAAACAAATTAGTTCAGGATTAGGTTATACTTATTCAAGATTAGATTATCCATTTAGACCGTATAATGGTTTATATAATAGCATACAATTATTTAGTGGTTTAAATGCATTAAAAAACAATGAATATTATTATGGCGGATATTTAGAAAATAAATTATTTAATACATATTATAAGTTTACTTTTGCTAATAGATTTAAAATTGGATATGTAAATGATCCATTTAATCTTTATGATTTTTATCTAGGCGGTATGTATACATTAAGAGGATATGATTTCTCTTCGCTAAGTGGTAATACAATGATACTAAATAATACTGAAATCCAATATCAGATTAATAAAGAGAATGTTCCAGTTGATCTTTATGCATTTTTTGATATAGGAAATTCTACAAACAATTCTCTATACAACAACTATTTATGGTCATATGGTTTCGGATTAAAATTAACAATACCTATGATTGGTCCTATTAGATTTGAAGGTGTTTTTGATAAAAATAATAATTTTAAATGGACATTTGGATTTGGACCTATGTTTTAATATAAGGGGCTTTTTGCCCCTTTTTATTTACTATTTATTTTTTTGAATTTTTTTTGATATACTATAAATTAGCAAAAGTTGGGAGGGATATTATGGCTAAAGATGAAAATAAAAAACCAGGAAGAATTAAAAGGTTGCTAACTCTATTTTTTTGGTCTATCTTTATTACCATAATTATTATTATATTAGTTTATTTGAATTTTGAATTTAATAGATTAAAAACTCTTAATTTAAGTATTCAAAATGATTGGAAAAGTTTTGTAGCTTATATGCTACAAAAAGTACCTGTATTAAAAGATCGAGTAAAATATGAATATCTTGATATAGGAAATGCATACATTATCCAAGAAAAATTAATAGAAGAGAGATTGTCAGTTTTAGATAAAAAATCTCAAGAAATAAACTCACAGTTAGAGGAATTAAAAAAGTTAGCTTCTCAAATAACTATTGAAGCTTCTAATTTAGCTAAAGAAAAAGAAATTTTTGAAAATGAAAAAAAGATTTTTGAAGAAGAAAAGAAAAAATTTGAAGACTATAATTCAAGAATAGAAAAATTATCTCAATGGTTCGCCTCCTCAACACCAGCTCAAATAGCTGTAGCATTATCAAGAGATGAAGTAGGTATTGATCTTATTGTTAACGCATTATTAAAATTACCATCTGATACTGCAGCTGAAATAATTCAAGCTTTAGCGCAAATAAATCCAACTAAAGCAGCTAATGTGATCTCAAAAATTGGGGAGGTGATAAATAATTAGGAGGTAAATATGGTATCCAATATACTTATTAAAAATTTAAAAATTAAAAATAACAGCAAAAATAATATTCAAAAAAATGTTATTAATAATTTTACTAAAAATAAGGCATTTAGTAAAATTATAGATAATATAAACATAAGAGAGACGACAACACATAAAACACAAAGTTTTAATTTTAATATTAAAAAACTTCAATTAAAAATTAAAGATGTGAAAATTTACTTTTCAAATGAAAGAATTTTAAGCAAAAATAATATTGGTAAATCATTAAAAATAAAAAAATCATATAGTATTGATTCTAACTTGAAAGAGTTAG
>NZ_LNGH01000017.1 GCF_011057715.1 Marinitoga sp. 38H-ov | reverse complement strand
CAGTATTATCAGCAGCAATGATTGATAGATTGGCTCACAAAGCATATTTAGTAAATATGAATGGTAATAGTTATCGTTTAAAAGAAACCGAAGAATTTATCAAATCATTGGAATGAAGGAGGTTATATATGAAAAAATAAGATGAATTTAACAAAAACTTAATATTGTTTAAAACACGGATGTTTTCAACATTTTATTTTTTTGGCCCATTTTTCAATTATAATTTGGCTTACTTTTGAGTTGCAAAATACAATGGTAAAACAGTTGAAATTGTAAAAAGTGAGTTTCCATACCTCATAGGTAGGTTAAAAACTTAATAAAGCACTGGGTATATGGTGAAGTTGTGTTAAGTTTCCATACCTCATAGGTAGGTTAAAAACTTATAAAAGATTTGAAATAATCACGACCGCTTGACCTGGTTTCCATACCTCATAGGTAGGTTAAAAACATTTTAACCCCTTTTGGGGTGTTTGAAAAGGTAGACATGTTTCCATACCTCATAGGTAGGTTAAAAACAAGTTCTATTGAAAGAACTATCAGTGAAGATATTCCGTTTCCATACCTCATAGGTAGGTTAAAAACTAGTAAATGAACCACTTTATGATGAACATGGAAGGAAAAGTTTCCATACCTCATAGGTAGGTTAAAAACAATGGGAAACAGAACAAAAAAAATTTTTTAAATGGGGTTTCCATACCTCATAGGTAGGTTAAAAACGAAAAAGAAGTGGTGACTTTAAAAGTAACAAAAGAAAAGTTTCCATACCTCATAGGTAGGTTAAAAACATTACAAATATCGCCAAGATGGATGCGAAACTTATCGTTTCCATACCTCATAGGTAGGTTAAAAACTTTTACATAACGCACCCAAGCTTGGAAGAAGAAAAAATAGTTTCCATACCTCATAGGTAGGTTAAAAACTTCTTATAAGTATACTATGAATATCATAAAAAACAAGTTTCCATACCTCATAGGTAGGTTAAAAACACGTAGAAATACTGATTATTATTATAACACCTTTTCTTTTCATTTCCTTTATCGTGCAGTTTACTTAATGTAAAATTGCTCAACAATTATATTTTTAGAGCTTTATTTGCTTTCCGGATCCCCTCTATTTTTCCTTATTTTTTATGAATTAACCTAAACGTTACATGGTTACAAAATCGTAATTCACTAATAATAATATTTTTAGACGATTTTTATTTCCCCGGATCTCACGCTATAATTCGTATATCAAACTTTATTTTATTTAACAATGTTAAATTTTTATATTATTATTGATAATTATATAATAAATTAAAAATTTATTTAAAAAAGGCCGATTATAATCGGCCTAATTCTCCATATCCTTCTTCAATTTTATTTCCAATACCAAACGTTTCTAAATATAAAAGAAAAGGATAATGCCATTGTTCTACACTTTCAAACTCCAATTTTCCTTTCCAATATTTTTCGTCATAATTTTTTAATGAAAAACTTTTAATTATTGGTAATCTCTCTGTTGTTTTGATTTTCATGTATTTTTCAAATTCTTTTCTTTTTTGATCAATTTCATAAAAAATATTTTTTTCAAAAATTATGGGAGTAATTGTTTTCAAGATTACGTTTTTTTCATTAAAATTTATCTTTTCAATAATATAATTTTTAGGATAGTTATTGTATTCAATAGACCATAATTTTATATTACTATTGTTATATTCTATATATTTTCTATAATAATTATTTAAAGATAGCAATATAGTTCTCGCTAAAGGCCTATACATAGTAGAAATTTTTAGACCATATGTTTTTCTTCCTTTAAATGGACCTGTTACTTTTAAATATGGTGGTTTTAAATCTTTTATTTCAAATTCAAAATATTTATATATAATATAAGATAACAGGTTTTTATCTATTTTTTCTTTTTCTCCTTCAAAATACACTTCAATTTTTGCAAAAAACAACTACTCCACCTCTATGTTATTAATTTTTAACCATCCTAACGGAGAAAATGCATCCTCATTTTTATAAACAATTAATTTTTTAGATGCAGGTGATGGCAAATCACCATGATCATTATATAACTTATTTCTTAATGCTTTTTTATTATTTTCATTTAATAGATTAAATAAAGATACATAATTCCATCCTGAGGAATTTCCTATTCTTATCCCACCGATATCTTTTATCATTTTTAATATTGTTTTAAAACTATTATAATGTTTATATTCTAATGCTTCATATTCAATACTATTATTAAATTTTAATGATCCTGAAATTTCGGTAAAATTTAAAAGATAATCATTTTCTTTAATATCACCATAATATGTTCTTAACATCTTTTCTAAATCTCCTGGTTTTACTAAATTCCCCATTTTATTTGATAACCATTCATCATATGTTATCTTTATAGTAAATTTAATTTCTCTAGGTATAGTTTCCAAAAATATGGGAGCGCCTTTTTTTGCTTCAAATTTATTATTACTTATATGAAAAATTCTAACTCCGTATATATTTGCCTCGACGCTTTCATCTAAAATAATATCTTCAAATCTTAATACTCTTAAAAAATCCTTATTTTGATTATTACCATTTATTCTATCACTTATCAATTTTTTTTCAATATTATTATATAAATCTCTTAACCTATTATTACTAGATTTATTAGTATATCTTTTTATTTGACCATTATTTATAGATTGTGAAATAAAATTATTCAAATCACGTATAAATTGAACATCATTTTTTAAAAAATTATAATTAATTGCATTTCTAAATGCACCCTTAATAGATGATCCGGGTATCATTAGTTTCCCATCTATTGTTCTAATGTGAGCTCTAATTGTTTTTGCTATATTTTCGTTAAATCCAAGACTTTTTTTACAGTAGTACAAATATTTCGAACTTTCTGTATGTTTTGAAAATTTAAATATACTATTTTCAAAATTTCTTCCAGTTTCTTGCATATACTTAAGATAATATTTTTTATTTAATCTTGATATATATTTTATTCTTTTACCGTCTTCAATTGCTTCAGCAATTGTATATTCACTTACAGGAATTTCTGAATCAGTGCTGCCTATATATATTGGAGTTAAAGTTTCAACATGAATATTTATTTTTTTAAACATCTATATCACTCCAATTCACTTTTAAATATATTGGAGTTCCAGAAATAACACTCTCATTTATAGTAGTTTTTATTATCTTTCCTTTTATATCAAAATCAAATAAACTTCCTTCTTCAAAATACCTTACAGTAGGTTTCAATCCATTAGATCTAGTATCAAAAGATCTATATTCACTAATTTTATAATAACAATTATCATTTATTCTATTAATTTCTTCGTTTGTTGGAATATACATTCCCAAATTCAAAACATAATTATAATTTTTATTATTTAAAAATTTTTCAAATATAGTATTTTTTGAATCAATTATATTAAATTCAAAAGCACCAAACCCTCTTGTTTTCCTATAACCACCTAAACCTTCATCTTCAGAAATTCTTAAAGCAATTTCAAGATTATTTTTTTGTTCTTCTGGCAACTCAACTAAAAAATAAAATTTTTCTTTAGCTACCAAAGCACTCACCAAATATAGTGCTGTGGTATTATTTATCCTATCAATTGCAACTCCTGGTAATGTATTTCTTACAGTATAATTATCAGTTTTAATTTCATGTTCTTTTAGCCAATTTTCCAAATTTGAAATAGATATATACTGTGCTTTTTTTATTTTTTTAAAATTTTCTGGCTTTATTTTTTCTGGTAATTTTAATGGTTTAGGAATCAAATATTCATTTCCTATTTTTGGAAATAATGAAGATAATTTTATATTTTTTATAAATTCATAGGTTTCTTGATCAGATTTAATTTTATTTAATGAATTTCCTAACATACCTAAAATAGTATTTGAATTAGGAAAATCAGAATTTTCATCATCTTTATGTATTGTCTTATGAATAAAAGTCTTAAATTTTAATTCTACAATATAGACACCCATATAATCACTCCAATATTTCTTGGAGTTTATTTAATACTTCTTTAGGAGATTCTTTATATTCTATTTCTTTTGATTTATTACCATTTAAAAAATATTCTCTATCTTTTTTTATTATTTTGTCTATAACAAATTTAACTTTTCCATTACCTCTAGAACCACCTTTTCCTAAATAATCTTCTTCGACTAATTCTAACAATTTAAAAATATTTTCTAAATCTTCTTTTTTATGATTAATATCTTCAACATTATATACAATTTCAAATTCAAATTTTGTACCAGCTGGAACTCTTTCAATTTGCCTTGGAGTAGCCGCTGCTGTTATTCTATCCAATGAATTTTCAGTTTTCCATTCTGTATATGGTAAATCTGTATCTAATTTTTCTAAAAGTTCTTTACTTTCTTTGGTTAAATGAGCATCTCTAACTATTATTTTTGAAGGAATACTTATATTGTCTTTAGAAGAACCAAATAATCTACAAACTTTACAATTTTCATCATTACATTCATGTCTTTTTACAGCGTTTCTACAATTACCAAAAGTAACAAAATTTACATCTAAAACTTTTTCTAACAATGATCTCATCTTACCTTTTAAAGAACTTCCAGGAATATATGGTTCATTTGTTAATGGATTTCTTATAACAGGAGAATCAATCCCACCTATACTAATACCAAAATCAGCTCCTCCAATATGCAAACCACTTTTTAATTCAATTTCTCCTTTTATAATTATTTTTTCTATTATTTTTCCTGTCATTATCTATTCCCCCTTCGATTATTTTCTTCATTATATTTAAAGTAAGCTACTATAGAATCATAAAATTTTTTAAATTTTTCAAAAGATTCCACTGTTTTAATTTTATCTATAGATGGATCTATAACCCTTTTTAATTTTGATAAATTAGAATTCCTTACTGTATTATATGCCATTAATGGTTTTATAAATAATATTTCATCTCTAATATCTTCCGGAATACTATTTTCTAAATTTCTTGAAGACACCGCTGAATAAATTTTTGTTATATGTGTGTGTATTTTTCTTATTTGATTTGTTTTTGCACCATCATTATGAATTTTTTCAGCAACTTCCTCAGCATCTTTTATCATTTGTTCAGTATCATACTCTTCAAATGATTTTAAATTCTTTATTCTATTTACAATATCTTCGATTGCCATTTTTCCGCCCCCTTTATTTTCTAATATATAAATCTACTATTTGTATTGTTTTAAATAGTTTATTATTTATTTTTTCATTTAATATACTTCCTATTATTTTCTTATCTTCATTATTTCCTCTTGCATATGTATAATATAGTAATGGTTTTTGTAAGTTTTCTTCTTCTTTTCTTTCTATCTCAGAATCCTTTAAAACAACATTTTGAGATATTCCAAAAAGCTTATACAATAATGATCTACTTATATTATTTTTATATTCATTTACATTAACTTGTTGTTCTTTATTACTAATGCGTTCTTCACCTATTATTTTTCTTATGAGTTTATAAATTTCTTCTACTTCATCCCAAAAAAATGTTGAATTTTTCATAGTAAAATCCGGAATCAAGGTTAATGAATCTTTTTCTTTTTCGCCTTTTTTATTTGATTTAGCCATATCTTCAGCTTTCCCAGAAAATTCAGCTAACCATTTTAATGCTGTTTTATTATTTTCTAAAATAAAACCACCTGATAATGTTATATCTGAATTTTTTACAAAATTATCAAATATATTTTTAATCTCTAATGCACTTTCAAAAACCTCATTCCATGCCCCTACATAAAACAAATCATCTCCACCGGCATAAATAATCATTACATTTCTTTCTGGGGAATTATTTTCATTTACATAAAAAATTCTTTTTTCATATTTTTTTGGTACTTTTCCAGCACATATAGTAGGAACATAGGATGAAAAGAATCTATTAAGCATTTTCGATAATGTACTAACTTTTTGTAATGTTGGTTCTTCTATATATGTAGAAAATATAGATCCTAAATTATCAACATCTGATCTAAATACACCTATTAATTTCCTTCCTATAGATTTTTCACTTAATTCTTCTAATGTAGTGTGTCTCTTTGGAGTATATAATGATAGCAATATTGGAGTTAAATTATTTTTTACTTTTAAATATTTTCCTAAATTATATATATATCCTTTATATTCTTCTTTTATATCTTTAACAACTATAAATCTCTTTCCAAATATCTCTAAATATCCGTATGGATCTTCAATTATTGCACTTCCTTCTATTAAATCTTTTCCAAATTCTATCATAGAATCACAAAAATCACATACCAATTGTTCCTTTTTCTCTTTTAAATTTTCTGAATAAACATTACATATATCACAAATCTTATCAGAAGAAATCTTTTCATATTTTATTTTAAATAATTCTTTTAAATCTTCTACAGAATATGGATGATACTTTTTATTATTAATTTTTTTAGAACTTCTGCTAAAGACTTTTGATATATCTTCTTTTAATTCAAAAATTCCAAATTCTTCTATATTAGTAATTATTTGCAATTCAGGATGTTTTGCTAATATCCAAGAGTTAAACTCTAAAATAGTTTTAGATATAATTTCTTTATTTTTTTCAGAATTTGGTAATATTAAATAAAAATTGCCTCCACCTATAAAATGAATATGAATTCTTGATAAATCAAGTTTTTCTAATAATGTATCTACAAAAACTTCTTGCAATAATTGCAAGTATACTGATCTTGCCCTCAAAGATTTTAATGCACCTTTAGTATTTATTGTATATATAAATTTTTGTGTTCCAGACATATCTCCATGCAACAATAAAAATGGTTTTTCCTTATTTTCAGATAATATATACGATGTATAAATTTGAGATTTAACCCTAGAATGTTCATACAATGAAACTTCTATCTCTTTTCCAGTCGTAGCAGGTACAAAAGATAAGTATTTTTCTAATATATACATAATTTTATTTAATGTTTGATTTTCTTTTAAATCATTTTTTAAATTTTCAACAATCTCATCATATGTTGTTGTATTTTCGCTATCCGGAAAAACTATTTTTTCGTAATTTCCTTCATAATCTATTATACTAATAGGGAAATAGCTTTTAGTTTTTTTAGAATTTTTATTTTTACTAATTGTTGAAAAAACATTTAGTAATTTTTGATTAATATTATTTTCATCTTCTAACTCTAAAAAATTTAATTCATCTAATATTTTGGGATTATGATTAATATTTAATCCAAAATATTTTTTTAATTCATCATATGATAATTTTCTTTTTTCTTTTCTAAATAAAACACGCCATAATTCTGAAGTTAAATAAGAAATAGGTATTTCCACAAATCCACCCCCTTAAATTTTTTCTACACATCCAAACCCTATTGAATTTTTACTTCCTATTCCACTGTCATATGCAAATTGAATTAAATCAGGATCTCCATTTAATTCAAATTTACCCATCCAACCTTTTATCACAATATTTTTATATTTAACAATTACTTCTTTAGCATTTTTTATATTTTTTATGTGAAAATTATAACTTTTTGGTTCTCGATTATAAAAAGCTTTATATTTATTAATTAAATTTTTTCTAATTAATTCATTAAACTCTGTTTCATATGGCGTATAGTAATAAGTTTTTTTCTTTCCATCCTTTTCAAAAGTAGAATAAACAGTAATTGCTGATTTTGTTACTACAGTTAATTTTTCTGAAGGAATAATGGAGGAGTAATCTATTTTTGATATTTTTACCTTTTGATTTAATAATTCTATTATAGGATTTCTAAACATTCTATCCATGACATACATCATCAATTGATTATCTGCTGAAGATATAATCAATTGTCCTTTATTTTTATACTTTACAAAATTTTTATTTAATTCAAATTCTCCAAATATTCTAGAAAATGTATACATTTTATACTTTCTTTTTCCATATTCATAACCTTTATCATGTATAAATTCTGCATAATCTTCATTATCTATATATTTTAATATCATACCTTGTAAAATATGGTTATAATGAATTGGCAAAATTAATTCATTATAATCTAAATATAATTTTAGTCTCATTATATCCCCCTTTTAATTTTTTTTACAGTAAATTAATATATCAATAGATATATTTATAAAAAAATTAATCTATTCGATATTTTATTTTATCATTTTAATTTATTTTTGTCAATAAAAATAATTTTTTTGATTAATCATTAAAAATTATTAAAGCCCGCTTCTAATTAATAAGCGGGCTTTAATAATATTTTATCCTTTAAATTGTCCAGCAAAATGACATGCTACTTGATGTCCATCTTCTAATTCTACTAGTGGCGGTTCTTGTTTAGAACAAATATCTTTTGCAATTGGACATCTCGGGTGGAATCTACATCCACTTGGAGGATTAATAGGACTTGGAACATCCCCTTGTAAAATAATCCTCTTCTTTTTATACTCAGGATCTGGTATAGGAATTGCAGACATTAATGATACTGTATATGGATGCAATGGATTGTCAAACATTTCTTTTTTATCTGCTAATTCAACTACTTTACCAAGATACATTACAGCAATTCTGTCAGAAATATGTTTTACAACAGCTAAATCATGAGCAATAAACACATATGTTAATTTAAATTCATTTTGTAAATCCTCCAACAAGTTTATAACTTGTGATTGAATAGAAACATCCAATGCAGAAACAGCTTCATCGGCAACAATTAATTTTGGATTTAACGCCAATGCTCTTGCAATACCGATTCTTTGCCTTTGTCCTCCAGAAAATTCATGTGGAAATCTATAAATATACTCTGAAGATAAACCAACTTTTTCTAATAAATCTTTAACTTTTTCTGTAGCTTCTGCTCCATTTTTTACTAGTCCGTGTGTAAATAATCCTTCGGCTATAATACTTCTAATTCTTAATCTAGGGTTTAAAGAAGAATATGGATCTTGGAAAATTATTTGCATATTTCTTCTAAACCATTTTCTTTTTTCTTCTAATTTAGACAACATTTCTTCATGTAAACCATTATATCCACTATTAAAATATATTTCTGCATATTTTTTATCTACATCATCCTTCAAATTTTTTATTACTTCATCTTCAGTTTTATACTTATTTTTCATTTCATTAAATCTATTTACATAGGTTTCATTAATATATTTTCTAGCTTTAGATCCTTTCATAAACATAGGAGTTGTATCTAAACCATCAACAACAATTCTTCCTGATGTTGGATTTAATAATCTTAATATAGTCATACCTGTAGTACTTTTACCACAACCTGATTCTCCAACCAAACCTATTGTTTCACCTTCAAATACTTTAAATGAAACATCATCAACCGCTTGTACATGAGCTACAACCTTTTTGAAAACACCTGCTCTTACAGGGAAATATTTTTTTAAGTTATCAACTTGCAATAGAACTTTTTTCTGAGACATTATTTTTCACCTACCCTTGATTTCTCTACTTCTTTAACCAATTCATCTATATAGAAGCATCTTGAATAATGACCGGGTTCAACCTCTACTAATTCTGGCATATCATCTTTACATCTATCTTTTGCTAAGAAACATCTATTTGAAAAACCACACCCTTTTGGAAACCTTCTTGGATTAGGAACAGTTCCAGGAATTGACATTAATCTATCTACTTCTTCATTTAATTTAGGTATTGATTGCATAAGTCCCCATGTATATGGATTTTTAGGTCTTTTAAAAATAGAAACTATATCTCCATATTCTACAATTTTACCAGCATACATAACAGCAGCTTTATCTGCCATTTCTGCTACAACACCTAAATCATGAGTAATAAATATTATAGCCATACCATATTCTTTTTGTAACTCTTTCATTAATTCCAAAATTTGTGCTTGTATAGTAACATCAAGTGCAGTAGTAGGTTCATCAGCTATTAAAACTTTTGGATTACATGATAATGCCATTGCAATCATAGCTCTTTGTCTCATACCACCTGATAATTCATGTGGATATTGATCAACACGTTTTTCTGGTTCTGGAATTCCAACTTTTCTTAATAAATCTATTGCTCTTTGTCTTGCTGATTTTTCATCCATTCCCATATGAAGCATAATCATTTCAATTATTTGATCTCCAACAGTAAATACCGGATTTAAAGCTGTCATAGGTTCTTGGAAAATCATAGCTATTTCTTTTCCTCTAATATGCCTCATATCATCTTCTGGAATTTTAGATATATCTTGTCCCTTATACAATATTTCACCATCAGCTATTCTTCCATTTTCATCAAGTAATCTCATAATACTTAATGAAGTAACTGATTTACCTGATCCAGATTCACCAACAATAGCTATAGTTTCCCCTTCACAAACATCAAAAGATACTCCTCTAACAGCTCTTACTTCACCGTCTTCAGTAGAAAAATATGTATGTAAATTATTTACTTTTAATATTGGCTCTTTCATTGTTTGCCTCCTTCCTAACCGCGTAGTTTCGGATCAAATATATCTCTGAGTGCATCTCCAACTAAGTTCCATGCTAAAACAAATAAAACCATTGCTGTACCAGGATACATTACAGTATACCAATAATCAAATGCTCCACCAGTACCACCTAAAATCCAGTTTCTTGCATAATTTAATATAGATCCCCAATCAGCATATCCTTGAGGAGCTCCAACACCTAAGAAACTTAAAACAGCAGCAGTAATAACCATTGATCCAATTCTCATAGAAGCTTGAATTAATACAGGGAACACGGTATTAGGCAAAATATGTTTAACAATTATTTTAGAATCTTTCACTCCTAATGCTTTTGCAGCTAAAACATATTGATCATTTTTTGCTTGTAAGATATTACCTCTAATTAATCTTGCAGAACCCATCCAACCAAAAACAATCATTGCAATCATAACCTTATCAAGACCAGTTCCTAAAACTGTGGTTAAAACCATAGCTGATAACATAAATGGAATAGACATAAAAATATCTGTAATTCTCATTAAAACTTCGTCTACCCATCCGCCAAAATATGCAGAAATTGATCCTATAAACAAACCTATAACAGTAGCTGTTAAAACAACTGTTAATCCAATTTTAAATCCAGTTCTTGTCCCCCAAACAACACCATAATAAATATCTCTTCCATTACTAATACCAAAAGGATATTCTTTTGAAGGTGGTTGAGGTGTATTTTCATATGTTACTATAGGCATAACATATGGATCATAATTTAAATCTTTAATGTAATTTTCTTTTAAATCTTTAAAATATTTTTTTGCTGATTGTAAAAACTCTTCAACAGAAGTATTTTTAGAATTTATTTCTTCTAATTCAGCATTCATTTTTTCAGCATTTTTAGCTTTAGCTAAAAATGCATCAAGACCTTTTTCCAAATCTTTTATAGCCAAATTAAATTTTTTACTATCATTTAAATTATCTTGAATATTAGTTAAGTATGATTCATCTAATATATATTCATCTGTTAACGGAGATAATGCTTCAATTAATTTTTCCAAATTTTTATCTGTTTTATTAGATTTATATTCATTCAAAGCTTCTTTTAAATTTTTAACATCTTCAGAATATTCTAAATAAAAACCATATGTGAAATCATAATAGTCAGTAAAAGACATTGTTAAATCATCTATTAAAGATGGATTTTTTGTTTCTTCCAATTCATTTAACATTTGCTCCATATTTTCTATTTCAGGATCAATTGGAATTTGAGGAGGAGCTAATAATGGAGCAAAAGCTGCTACTAAAATAAAAAATATTAAAAGTATTAAGCCTAACATAGCTGAAGGGTTTTTATAGAACTTCCTAAGAGCTCTTTTTAATTCTTCATTCATTTCAACTCACCTCACTCGTATCTAATTCTTGGATCGATTAATGCATAAGATATGTCAATGATCAAATTACCGACTATTAGTATAAATGACGAAAATAATAACATACCCATTATTGAAGCATAATCAAGTTGTCCTGCAGCTTTTGCAGCAAAACTTCCAATACCTGGTCTTACAAATATTGTTTCAACAATAATAACTCCCATAATCAATCCAATAATCATAGATCCTGCAACTGTAGCAACTGGAATTAAAGCATTTCTTTTAGCATGCTTATTAATTACCACTCTTTCTGATAAACCCTTAGCTCTTGCTGTTCTAACATAATCTTTACTTAAAACTTCTAACATTGATGATCTTGTAATTCTAATTAAATATGCCCACCATAAGTAGGATAATGTTAAAATTGGACCTATTAAATGTCTTAATCCATCCCAAAATACATCTAATCTTCCATTTAATAATCCATCAATAGTTACTAACTTAGTATATTGATGAAAGTCTGGCGAATTGATTATACTTTCAATTTGCAGACTAACTCTTCCAGGGGGGAACCAACCAAGCCAACTATAAAATACCATAAGTATTAATAAGCCAAAAACAAAATCCGGGAATGACCATCCTACAATAGAGAAAATTCTTATTAAATGATCTTGCCACTTATTTCTATGCAATGCAGCCTTAACACCCAACCATACTCCTACACCTATAATTGGAAATATGGAAAATAAAGCTAATTCAATTGTTGATGGCAATCTACCTAAAATAGCCTTGCTTACAGGTTCCTTACCAACAATTGACCATCCCAAATCTCCTTTTACTACATTTCCAATCCATTTTACATACTTTGTTACTGGATCATCATTTAATCCATACTTTTCTTTAACCATTTCTAACTCTTCAACAGACATTTTATCCAAAGAGTTAGGATCAACATATGCGGCTAATAATTGATCTTCTCCTAATAATTGCATCATGGAGAAAACTATCAGTGTAACCCCAAAAATTATAAGAGGTAGCAATAATAACCTCCTAATAATATACGCCGTCATAACAGCACCTCCATATTTTAAAATATAAAATCATTTTATTATATCACAGAAACATATTATTCAAAAAAGAAAAAAGATAAGGAGAGGTATTCACCCCTCCCCTTAAATTGAAATAATAGTAATTATCTAAAAATTTTTAAATTATTCTGATTTTGAATATGCGTAATAATCGTCACCTGGTCTAATTGAGTTTGGATACCAACCTTTTAACCATTTTCTATGAACCCTTACACCAACTGGTTGATATAATGGAACACCTAAACCTTCTCTAATTACAAATTCTTGAATTTGAATATATAATTTTTCTCTTTCTGCTGGATCTGTTAATGATGATGCTTCATTAATTACTTCATTTAATGATTTACCGCCAAAGAATGCTTGTGGTGCATTTGCAAATTTAGCATATTCTTCACCAAAGTAATAACCATAGTCACCGTCTGAATGATAGAATGTGTAAATAAAGTTGTTTGGATCAGGATAATCTGCTAACCAACCTAAAATGTATAATGGCATTTTTCCATTTTTTCTAGCATCTAAGAATGTTGGCCATTGTACTCCTCTAACTTCAGCTTGGAATTTAGGATTGATTTTCTTTAATGAATCTGCTAATAATTCAGCTGATTTTTGTCTTGCTTCATTACCTGTATTGTAAAGAATTGTCATTTTGAAACCTTTTCTCCATAATTGTCCTCTGTAAGCTCTCTTGAAGTATTTTGTTGCTTCAGCTAAATCAAATGCTGGTTTTTGTAATTCGTCAGAGTAACCTAAGAATCCTTTTGGTAATGCTGTTGGAACCAATTCTCCATAACCATCTAATACATCATCAATCATTTTTTGATAATCAAATGAATGAATGAAAGCTAATCTTACATTTTTATCAGCAAAGAATGTTGTTGGAATACCTTCACCGTCTAATTTACCGCTTCCAATATATGGTGAATCTGGTTTTACTTGCCAGTTGAAGTTTAATGTTGTTACAGATACTGATGGTAAACCTTCGATAATTTCTAAATCTGGATTTCCTTTTACTTGGTTCAAGAATTGTACAGGTACAGCTGCGATATCTGCTTCACCTTTTTCTAACAATGTTTTTCTTGTTGACCATTCATCTACTCCCCAAATAACTACGTTTTCAACTTTTGCTGGACCTCTCCAGTATTCTGGGAATGCTTTTAATGTAACTTTTTGTTCTGTTCTGTTCCATTCTACTAAAGTAAATGGACCTGAACCAATTTCTTTTGCGTATAATGGTGAATCTTCTTTTTTCCAATCGTGGAATTTCCACCATCCTTCTTCTTTTCCATCCCATAATCCTAAATCCATTGCAGCTTTACTGTCTAATATTGCTCCCCATGATGAACCTTGTGCAATAATATTTAAGAAATATACTTTTGGAGCTGCTAAGTGGAATACTACATAATCGCCATCTACTTCAATTTTTGGATCAATATAATTTTTGTAGAAATCTAATAAGATTTGTTTTGCTTCATCACTTACAGGATTTTTATCAGCATCTACTAAATCTGACCATGAATGTCCTGTTAAACCCTTAACTGCTGATTTTAAACTGAAGTAATCTCCAAAGAATACTTCGTATAACATCCAGATAGGTCCGCCACCAGGATTTCCAATTAATGCTCTTTCAAATGTATATTCAATATCATATGGTGTTAATTCATTTCCACTGTGGAATTTAACGCCTTTTCTGATTTTGAATTTAACCGTATTTCCGTCAATTTCCCATGACTCTGCTATTCTTGGAGCAAATTTACTTAAACTTGAACCTACATATTCAATAAGGTTGTCATATACATTAAAAATTACTTCACCACTAGCTGTATCGTATGCTTGATGTGGATCTAATGTGTCTGGTTCCCCAATAGTTACATCAACTATTGTATTGGGGTTCATAACTTCAGCAAATGTAAAAATAGAAAATACTAATAAAAGTGCTACTAAGAGTTTCTTCATACTGTCCCCTCCTTGATTAAAATTTATTCCGGTATTATTTTACCACAAAAAAATAAAAATTACAAATACTTTATCAAAGTTTCTAATACATTAAGCAAAGACAAAATTATTATCTTTACTATTTCTTTATAATTAATTGTAATATAATAAAAATATCTAATTATAATGAAAAATCTTTCATTTACTCTTTATTTTTCAAAATATCTTTTTATTGCTAGAAATTTTAGTATATAAAAAAGCCCGCTTTAAAAAAAGCGGACTATTCATATCTTAAGGCATCTACCGGATTTAGCTTTGATGCTTTAATAGCCGGATAAACACCAAAGAATAAACCTATAGCTCCAGAAACTACAAATGCTAATATTATTTGATTTAAATCAAAATAAGGAGTTATATTAATAAATTTTCCTATTAATTTTGCAAAATAAATCCCTAAAAAAATACCAATTGCACCTGCTGTAATAGTTAAAAATATTGATTCAGTTAAAAATTGCATTAATATATTCCCATTAGTTGCACCGATAGCTTTTTTAATACCTATTTCTCTTGTTCTTTCTGTAACAGATACCAACATAATATTCATAATACCTATTCCACCTACAAGTAAAGAAATACCTGCAATAGCCCCTAAAGTCAAATTAAGCATACCTGTAACTTGATTTATTGTACCTAATATTTCTTCTTGACTTATAATAAAATATGCTCTATTATCCTTAAATTTTGTATATAGAAAATTTTCAAGCTCATTTTTTGCTTCTTCATTTAAATCACTAGATATTGCTTTGGCAAAAAATTGATTTACAACGTCTACTTTGGTAACTCTTTTATTCATTGTTTCATACGGAATAAAAATTGTATTGTCCACATTTAAAAACAATTTTGAGCCTGTAGGTTTAATTACTCCAATTACAGTAAAATTAATACTTCCCTTATTTCTAAACAATTTAATTGTTTTTCCAATAGGATCCTCATCTTCAAATAACTGTTCAGCAACAGAGCTTCCGATAACAGCTACCTTTAAAATACCTTCATTGTCAATATCATTAATCATTCTACCTTTTTCTACTTCTAAGGAAAACATATTAATAAAATCAGGAACTACTCCATAATATTGTGCAGAAACTTCATTTGTGTCATATTTAAAATTACCTCCACTAGAAAAACTTGGAGTAATATTTGTTAAAAATTGAGAATTCATTTTTAAATCTTCTAAATCAGCTACAGATAATTTTGCATATCTAGAACCTTTAGCTATAACATAAAAAACATTTGAACCCATAGACTCTATTTCACTTTTCACAGAATAAGTTGCGCCATTACCTAAAGATAACACTATAATAACAGCTAAAACACCTATTATAATCCCAAGCATAGATAGGAAAGATCTCATTTTATTTTGAAATAATGCTCTTAATGCTTCTTTAATCATTTCTATAATCATACAAAACTCTCCTTTTGTATAAGACCATCTCTTAGAAAAATATTATGTGTTCCAAGTTCTTCTAATTCAGGATCATGGGTAACAATAATTACTGTCATTCCTTCAGCGTTTAATTTTTTAAATATTTTTAAAACTTCTTCTCCACTTTTAGTGTCCAGGTTCCCTGTAGGCTCATCTGCTAAAATATAACTAGGATCATTAGCTAAAGCTCTAGCAATTGCAACTCTTTGCATTTGCCCTCCAAACAATTGCGTTGGCTTATGATGAATTCTATCTCCTAATCCCACTAATTCCAATAACTCTTTAGCTCTTTTTTTTCGTTTATGAGATGGAACACCTTTATACATCATAGGTAATTCAACATTCTCTAAAGCTGTCATTCTAGGTAATAAATTAAATTGTTGAAATACAAACCCTATTTTTTCTCTTCTTACTTTTGCCAAACTTTTATCATCTAAATCGCTAACTTTAATTGAATCTATATATACCTCACCAGAAGTAGGAACATCCAAACATCCCATAATATGAAGTGTTGTTGATTTACCAGAACCAGAAGGCCCCATAATTATTACAAATTCCCCTTTTTTTATCTTAAAATTTATACCAGCTAAAGCATTTACCTTAACTTCTCCCATATTATATATTTTTTTTACATCTCTTACTTCAAAAACAATATCATTCATACAAACACCTCATTTACCCAAAACTCTTCCAGCTGGTATAGGTGATTTATTATATCCATTTTTTATAGTTGATGTAGATTTCATTAATATTATTTCACCTTCACTTAATCCCTCTTTTATCTCTGCAAAACTTTCAGTTATTGTTCCTAATTGCACTTTCCTTTCTTCAGTGATTGGATTTTCGCCATCGGTTCCTTTTTTAACTAATACATATTTTTCCCCATCTTTACTTGTTATAGCAGTTAATGGAACTTTAATAACATTTTCTTCATTTACTGAATAAATTTGTCCTTCTGCTGAAACTCCTGCATATATTTTTAAATCAAATTCTCTAGTCAACTGATTTTTAGTCTTTTTTAATTCTGCTATTTGTTCTGGAGATTTAACTCTTTCTGATAAAGTTTTTTTAGATAAAATTTCAGATTTATTAACATCTAAATTCAAAAGTTTATTTTGAGTATTTAAATCTAAATCAGCCTTAATTTCTGCTACAGTAACATTATTAGATGTTAAATCTCCTAAAGAAACATATGTAATAACTCCTTTTATATTCTTATCAAAGTACCCATCTATAGTTAAGGTTAATTCTTGACCTATTTTCACCTTAGGATAATCAATTAAATCAATATAACCTACAAATTCAAATGATGTATCATCTATTATTACACCAACTAATGTATTAGTACCAATTGTATTTCCCAACTCCAAATTAAAATTAATTAATTTACCTGATATAGGAGCTTTTATAACAGCACTTTCATATTCATTTTTAGCCTTTTCATATTGAGCTTTTTTTATTTCTTCTTCAATAGTATTTTGACCTTTAACAGATTCATATGAAAGTTTAGCGTTTAAATATGAAATGTATAATGAAGTATCATCTATTTTTAAAATAGGATCCCCTTGCTTTACATAATCCCCTTCTTTTTTATATATTTCTATTACCTTCCCAGAAACTTGCGGATAAATATATCTGTATATCTTTGGTTTAATATGTCCAGAAACATCTATAACCTCTGTTAAACTTCCCTTTTGAACAGGATATTCTATATATTTAATAGCTGTACTTGTAATAGTAGATTTTTTATTTTGTATTGCAAAAAATATTGATACACCTATAATTACAATAATTAATATAGAAATTATCCATTTTTTCATTTAAACTCCTCCTCAAATAGGCCAATTAAATCATAGCCTAAAAAACTATATATATTTAGTTTTTGTATAAAAATATCAAATTTTGATTTTTCTAATTCTAATTTTGATTGCTTATACTCTAAATATTTTTCTTCCAACTCTTTTTCTGAAATTATATTTTTTTGATATTTCTCATTATAAACATTATAATTCAATTCTTTAATCTCTAGATCTAAAGTTTTTGTCTGTAAAGATAATTCCAAAGACTCTAAAGAATTTAATAAATTTTCATATTGTTCAAATAAATCATTTATCTTCTCATCATATTCTTTTTTAGTTAAAAGATAATTATTTTGTACTTGACTTATCTGAAATTCCCTATATCCTTTATCATATAAATTATAATTAAAATTTAAAAATAATGATGTTGTTAATTTTTTTTCATTTAATTGATAATTATAATCAAATGTAATGCCTGTTGTAATGTCTGGTAAATATAGCCTATAACTCCTATTATTTTCCATTTTTTTCAAATCAACATTTAATTGTTCAGCAATAATATCTGGTCTATTATATATATTTTCAGATGAAGGTATTGTCAATTCTAAAATATTAAAGTCAATATTATATTTAGCATACTTTTCATAATTCTTTTTTGCATTTAATAATGAAATTTGAGAGTTTAAATATAATTTTTTACTATTTAAATACTCTATATTACTTATTAATCCTTTTTCATATTTTATCTTATTATTCTCATAATCATTTTTTTGATA
Source organism: Marinitoga sp. 38H-ov (assembly GCF_011057715.1). NCBI lineage: Bacteria > Thermotogati > Thermotogota > Thermotogae > Petrotogales > Petrotogaceae > Marinitoga > Marinitoga sp. 38H-ov. The sequence continues at coordinate 45,507 of NZ_LNGH01000017.1, read as the reverse complement.
TTCAAATAATTGTTTTTGTATATTATATAATTGATTATAATAATAATTATTAAATCCATTGTTTAGATAATTAATAAATAATTGATTTTTTGTGTTTAATAAGTTCCATTGGGATTTTAATAAATTTATTTTAGCATTTATTAATTCTTCATCTGTTTCAGAAAATATATCTTTTGAAATAGTTAAAGAATAAGTATCTCTCCAATCATCTACTTTAGAAAAATTACTATTTAAACTAAAATCAAAATCAAATATTTTTGCATTCACTCTCAATGGAATATTTAATGATGATGATTCATCGGAATAATTATATCTACCATTTGAAATCATTATAGATGGCAAAAACGTTTCTTTTAAAAAATAATTTTCTTTTGATAGATTATAATTATTTACCATATTAATATATTGCGAATCTTCATATACATAATTCTTGATATTATCAAGCCAATTTGAAAAAGATAATATTGGTAATAATAACAATATCATTAATAATTTTTTCATTACTTACACCTCATTTTACTACAATGAGATCTGATATATTTAAATTTAAATAATTATATAATTCCATATATTTTAATACCAATCCCATCTTCTTATTATTAATTTGCATTACAGCAGAAAGAAAAGAAATTTTAGTTTGATTGTATTGCGATTTTTCTATTAATCCGCTATTATACCTTTTTTCTGTATCTTTTAAATTTTCTTCTAAATATTTCAAATTAATTAATGATGCGGATAAATCTATTTTTGCTAAATTAATATCAGATACTAATTGACTAATAGCTTTTGTTTTTGAAATTCTTAAATTTTCTAAATTCAATTCTTTCTTTTTTAAATCAATTTCTTTTTTTCTTAAATCAGATCCACTTAAAAATCCTTTAGTAGCATTATATTCATTTAATGCAATTTGATAAGATATTTTTTGCATTAAATAATCATAATCTTTTTCTACTAAATTTTCTACTTTAAACTCAGGTATTTCCGGTAAATTAATTTCTAAATCATAATTAATAGTTGCATCATCAGAATTTATAAATATCTTAAAGTCTTCAAAATCCCTCATTAAAGTTACTTTTGCATTTTCTAAACTATATTTAGCATTTTTAAAATTATATTCTGAATTTAGTAAATTAGAATAACTCGTTAAATTCTTACTATATAAATTTTTTGTATCATTATAGTTTTTTTCAGCATTTTCAAAGCTCAATTGTTTAATTTGAAGATTGATTTGATCATTTTTTAAAGTAAATAAATAATTTACTAAGCTTTTTAATAAATTAAATTTAGTGGATTCATAACTTTTCATAATTGAATAATAATTATTTTGAAGGTTTAGCTTTGCTGATGTACTATCAGATGTTATTTTTGCATTCTCGTAATCAATCATATTACTTTCATAATTTAACTCATTTAAAATATAATCTGTGTTATTTGAAACTAAGTTTAATAATTCACTAGTGCTTAAAGCAAAAATGTTCAAAGAAAATAATGTTACTACTAATAAAAATATGCCTTTTTTCATTTTTTCACTCCCCTTTAATTTTTTCTTATTAATTATATAATTATATCCTTAAAAAATCCTTAAAAACTTAAATGTTCAATATATTTAAAAAATGTTGGAAAAGATATATTTACTGATTTAACATTATCTATTTCTATACCTTCTTTACTAATTAATCCTGCTATTGAAAACATCATAGCAATGCGGTGATCATTATATGTTTTTATTTTTCCGCCAACTATATCTTGTTTTCCATCAATAACAAACCCATCTTTTAATTCTTCAATTTCTATACCTAAATTTTTTAAATTAGAAACTACACTTTTTATTCTATCGCTTTCTTTTACTCTTAATTCACTTGCATTTTTTAAAATAGTTCTTCCTTCAGATTTCAATCCTACTAAAGCTATTAACGGCAACTCATCAATAGCATTAGGAATTAATTTTTCTGGAATTTTAATTCCTTTTAAGTTAGAACTTTCTGCTATAATCCTGCCAATTGGTTCAGGATTACTTTCAAATATTTCATATGAAATATTTGCATTCATTTTTTCTAATATTTTTAAAAATCCTATTCTAGTCGGATTTAAGTTTATATTATCAATTATTATTTTTGCATTTGGATGTAATATTGCCAAAGTAATAAAAAATGCTGCTGATGAAAAATCTCCAGGAATTGAATATTTCAACGGTTCTAAAACTGATTTTTCTACATATATAACATCATTTTTTACATCAATTTTTCCATTCATTTGTTTTATTAATCTTTCTGTATGATCTCTTGAATTTTTATCCCCTTTAATAATTGTTTTTTCTTCACTGTTTAAAGCTGCTAATATAATCGATGATTTTAATTGGGCGCTTGGAATTGGTAGTGTATAATCTATTCCTTTTAATTTATTTCCTTTAATAATTAAAGGTAAATATCCTTTTCTAGAATCAATTTTAGCTCCCATCATTTCTAATGGAGTTATTATCCTTTCCATAGGTCTTTTAGATAATGATTTATCACCGTATAATACAAACAGCCCGTTTTTAGAGGATAAATATCCGCTTATTAAACGGGCTGTTGTCCCAGAATTCCCACAATATAATGGTTTTTCTATTTCTTTTATAGTTTTAGGATACACTTCTAATTTATTAAAATCACCTTTAAATTTTATACCAAGACTTTTTAAAATATTATATGTTCTTTTTGTATCATCTGCATTTAATAAATTATATAATATACTCTTATCTTTAGCCATTGATGATAAAATTAATACCCTATGAGTTATTGATTTATCAGGTGGCATAATTAATTTTGCTCTTATCCTTTTTACTGGCATTATTTTCATTTAATATCAACTCCAAAATATTTAGCTAAACCTTTTACTTCTTTGATTATTTTTTCAAATTCCTTAAAATTCAAACTTTGTTTTCCATCCGATAAAGCTTTTTCTGGATGTGGATGAATTTCAACCATTATACCATGAGATCCTACTGCTAACGATGCTTTTATTAAATCAGGTATAATATCGCTTCTACCTGCAGCATGACTTGGATCTACAATAATAGGTAAATGTGTTTCTTTTTTTAAAACTGGTATTGCTGATATATCTAATGTGTTTCTAGTTTTTGTTTCAAATGTTCTTATACCTCTTTCGCATAATATAATGTTATTATTTCCTTCATATGCAATATATTCAGCAGAATATAAAAACTCTTCAATAGTCATCATAAATCCTCTTTTTAATAATACTGGTTTATTTAATTTACCAACCTTTTTTAATAATCCGAAATTTTGTGCATTTCTAGAACCTATTTGTATAATATCCGCACATTCATTTACTATATTCAAACTATCTTCATCTAAAGCTTCTGTTATAATTTTTAAATTATATTTATTAGCAGCTAATTTTAAATATTCTAATCCTTTTTTACCCAATCCTTGAAAAGAATATGGAGATGTTCTTGGCTTAAAAACCCCTCCACGCATAATATTAATATTCAGCTCATTTAACAAATGTGCTGTCTCTTCAATTATATTTTTATCTTCAACAGAACATGGACCAGCTATAATAGTAAAATATCCATATCCTATTTTTGTAGTATCTAAATTAATAATTGTATTATCATTAATTGTATTTTCATTTGATTTTCTTAAAACTAATTTAATATCCATTTTTCCCTCCATAACTATATCGATATTATATATATTATATCATTATTTATCTTTAAAAATACTAATAGCTTGTGCAAAATGCACAAGCTATTCAAATAAAATCCATTTATACTCATATGGTTTTAAATCTAATAATTCAATTTTGGTATTAGATAGTATATCTAAACCTTCTTTCTTTAATTCTACAACCTTATCTTCATTTGTTAAATTATGAAAAGCCCACATCATTCTATCTCTATACCTTTTTTTAACTACATATAATGATTTGTCTTTTACTGGTATAATTTGACCTTTTTCTACAAAAAATTCTATATAATCATTTCTAACTTTTAACATCTTTTTTATTTCATTATATACTATATATTCTTTTGAATTTACATCATTCAATTTATTTTCCACATAATCCCAATTTATCGGTCCCCTATTTAAAAACCTTGAATCTTTAAAACCAGTCATTTCAACCATTTTATTATAGAAATTATAATCATTTTCAATAACTAATTCATCACCATAATAAATTATAGGAGAACCTTCTGTTGTAAATAACATAGAGAAAGAAATTAAAACCTTTCTAATATCCTTATCCATTAATTCATACAATCTACCTGATATTCCTTCGCCTTCTCTAAATGTCCATAATTTATCTTTTAAATAATAATTATTCATCTTAATTCTTTCTTCTTCACTTACAAATTCCAAAGTTAACTCATCATGGCATCTTAAAAAAGTAAACCATCTACAACTATCTGGTATTTCAGGTGTATTTTCTATTTTTAAAGCTTCTAAAACATGAGAATAATCTTTTTCAGCTAAAGTTAAGAAGAATTTTGGCATTAATGGAAAATGATATCCTGCATGACATTCATCGCCATTTCCAAAATATTCTACAACATCATTAGGTCTCAAATTAGCTTCTGCCACTAAAATACTTCCTTCTTGGACATAATCTAATGCTAATCTAAAAATTTTTAGTATTTTATGAGTTTGTGGTAAATTCTCACAATTAGTACCTTCTTCTTTCCATAGGAATGGAGCAGCATCCATTCTAAATCCATCAATTCCCATTTTTTTCCAGAATATCAAAACTTTAATCATCTCAATTAATACATTAGGGTTTTTGTAATTCAAATCTGGTTGAAATGGATAAAATCTGTGAAAATAATAATCTTTTGTTTCTTCATTATATTCCCAATTGCTATTTACCATACCTTTAAATAATAATCTAGCTTCTTTATACTTTTCGGTATTATCATTCCATATATAATAATCTCTATATTTAGAATCTTTTGAACTTTTTGCTGATATAAACCAAGGATGTTTGCTAGATGTATGGTTTATAGCTATATCAAATATTACCTTAATACCATTTTGATGAGCTACATCTAAAAAACACTTAAAATCTTCATTTGTTCCTAAATCTTCTCTAATCTTATAATAATCGCTAATATCAAAACCTTGATCCATTAGCGGAGAATCTAATACAGGTAATAACCAAATTGTATTTACACCTAGATCTTTTAAATATTCTATTTTCTTAGTTAAATTTCTAAAATTACCAGCATATAGATCTACATATAAAGAGTATATAACTGCTTTTTTATACCAATCTTTATCACTGATATTATCTTCCACTTTTTCTGACTCAAGAAATTGGATTAATTCATCTAATTTTTCTTCACTATTATATATATCAATCCATAATCTTTTTATTTTCTCTAACATAATATCCTCCAACTATTTTGGTATTTCAATCTTTGAATAATCACCGACAACTAATCTAATGGTTTTTGGCTTTCTATCACTATTAATTACTGTAGCATTTGCTCCAATTACACTTGAATCTAATCTTGTTTCAAGATGTGCAACAGTAGCTCCATCTAAAATAATTGAATTTTCTATTTCTGCATTTTCTATTGTTACATTATTACCTAAACTCGTATAAGGACCTACATATGCATCTGATATTAAAACATTTTCCCCAATAATTATTGGACCTCTTAACACGCTATTTAATATTCTTGAACCTTTACCAATTACAACATTTCCTTGAACAGATGAATTTTCGTATATAATACCTTCATTTACACTTTCTTTTAATTGTTCTAATACCTTCCTATTAGCTTCAACTAAATCTTCAGGCTTCCCTGTATCTTTCCACCAACCATATACAATATGAGCTCCTACATTTTTATCATTTTCCAATAACCATTGTATAGCATCGGTAATTTCTAATTCGCCTCTCCATGAAGGTTTTATATTCTTAATTGCTTCAAATACAATAGGTTTAAATATATATACACCTATAATTGCTAAATTTGATGGAGGATCTTTTGGTTTTTCTACTACTTTAATAACCTTATCATCTTTCATCACAGCAATACCAAATCTTGATGGATCTTCTACAGGTGTTAAAAGTATAAACGAATCCATATTTTGAGCATTAAATTCTTTAACAAATTTACCTAAATCAACTGTAACTAAATTATCTCCTAAATACATTAAGAATTCATCATCTTTTAAAAATTCTTCTGAAATAGCAACTGCATGAGCTAAACCTTTAGGTTCTTCTTGTACAATATAGGTTATTGACAATCCTAATTGAGAGCCATTTCCCAATGTTTCTTCAAAATCCTTTTTATTATCAGGATTCACTACAATACCAACTTCTGTAATTCCAGCTTCTTTAATCATTTCCAAACTATATACAATAGTTGGTTTGTTAGCTATTGGAATTAAAGGTTTTGCATTTGTAAAGGTTAGTGGTCTTAATCTTGTTCCTTTTCCTGCACAAAGAATAAGTGCTTTCATTCCGACACCCCCTGTATAATTTTTAATAATTTTTCATGAATATATGGATTTGAATAAATATTTTTCGTATTGAAAATTGATGTTTTATTACCAAAATAATCTGTAATTACTCCTCCTGCTTCTTTTACTATAATATAACCTGCAGCTACATCCCATGGTTTGCCTTTTACAGCTACAAAAGCATCAAAATATCCAGTTCCTACATATGCAATTTGTAATGCAGCTGTACCTAATAATCTAACTCTCATTACTTCATTCTCTAAGGCTTGATAATATTTAAATGTTTTACCTTTAATATTCCCCATTGAAACCATAGCATCGTCAATATCTTTTGCCCAATTTGGAGTTATTTTATTATCGTTTAAAAATACTCCTTTATTCTCTTGAGCAATTATAACCTGATTAATAACTGGAGCATATATTATACCATATTTGGGTTCATCATTTTCAACATATGCTGCTGAAATACAAAATAAAGGTAACATTTTTGAAAAATTAACCGTTCCATCTATTGGATCGATAACCCAATATTTATTACTCTTTGGTTTCTCATCCATTCCACTTTCTTCACCTAAAAAACCTATTTCAGGGTATTTTTGCATTAATGAATTGTAAAGAAATTCTTGTACTCTTAAATCTAATGATGTAACTAAATCGTGTTTTGAAGATTTACTAGAAATAGTAAATTCTTTTTCTCTCCACTCTAAAAGATTTTTACCTACTTCAATAACCTTATCTTTTAAAAAATCAAATTCACTCATTTTCCCACCTACTTAACTAATACATTATTTAATCCTGTTTTTATACACACTCCACATAATGTACAAATATCCCATCTACAATCTTCAGTTATCTCTTCACTATTTGCTTTCTCAATTTCATCTTTTTTAAATTTATCAGTTATTAAAATATCAATTATTTTCCAAGGCAAATCATCTGTTTCAATTTTACCCAAATATTTTTCAGTATCTATATTCAGCTCATTTATTTTTCTTGACCATTTTCTAAAATCAAATTCTTCATCCCATTCGTCAAATATAGCATTTTCTTCCAATGCTACCTTATATATTAATTCAGATAATCTTCTATCTCCTCTAGAAAGTAAAGCTTCTATTAAACTAACATACGGATCATGAACCTTTAATTTTGCAACTTTTCTTACTTCATTTAATATTTTTATCTTTTCTTTTATTTCCTTAGGTTGATAAAATCTTTCTTTTTCAAAAGGTGTATGTGGTTTTGGAATAAATATTGATACATTTACTGTTATATCTTTTATTTTAGTAACTTGTTTTATTTTTTTTGTTAATTCAACTATAGCATTTACATCTTCTTCTGTCTCAGTAGGAAGTCCAATCATAAAATAGAGTTTAATTTTTCTCCATCCGGCTTTTTTGGCATATTCTGCTACATTTAATATTTCTTCTTCAGAAATATTTTTATTTATAACATCTCTTAATCTTTGAGAACCTGCTTCTGGAGCAAATGTTAATCCTGTTTTTCTTGCACCAGAAATTTTGCTTCCTATTTCTATACCAAATCTATCAACTCTACTTGAAGGTAATGATATAGAAATCCTATTTTCTTTTAAAAATGGTTCTAATTCATTTAATACTTTTTCTAAATCACTATAATCTAAAGTACTTAAAGATAATAATGATAATTCATTATAGCCGGTTTTTTCTAGCGTTTCTAATGATAATCTAATAATTTCATCTGCAGTTCTTTCCCTTACAGGTCTATAATAATATCCTGCATGACAGAATCTACAACTTCTATTACAACCTCTCATTATTTCAATAATCGCCCTATTGTGAATAGTTTTAATCTTAGGTACAATTTGATTTGTTGGAAAAGAAATTTTATTTAAATCAGTAGTTTTTCTTATTTTTATTCTTTGATCATATATAGGAACAATATATCCAAATTCATTTTCTCTAGTTTCATAATATTTTGGGACATAAAAACCTATTTCATGTAATTTTTTTATTTTTTCTTCTCTAGAAATTTCTTGTGAAAGTATATTTTCTAAATCATCTATAACTTCTTCTCCATCACCATTATAAAATGCATCTATAAATTCTGCTATTGGTTCTGGATTAGATGCACATGGTCCACCTGCTATTATTATAGGATCATTTTCTTTTCTATCTTTTGAGTATATAGGTATATCTGCTAAATCTAATGCGTGTACAATATTTGTATATGACAATTCATATTGTAAGGTAATACCTATTAAATCTAAATCTTTTATAGGAGTATATGTTTCTAAAGTAAAAAGTGGTATATTACTTTTTTTCATTTCATCTATCATATCCTTCCAAGGAAGGAATACTCTCTCAGCAAATATATTTTCTTTAGAATTAAATGCATGAAATAATATTTGAAATCCAGTATGTGACATACCTACTTCATATAAATCTGGAAACATTAATCCAATTCTTATTTTATTTTTTGGATTTTTAATAATATCATTATATTCTCCACCTATATACCTTGCGGGTTTTCTAACTCTATGTAAAACTCCAGTAGAAAATAACCATTTACCAATATTAGTCATATTATTCCTCCTAAAATTACTTTTCTAAAGTATATCACAAATGTTTTTATTGTATGTAAACATATATTGAAATAATGTTACTCAAAAAAATTATATAAAAAATAAATTTCAATTATTATTTTATTAAAATTTATTAACATGATATAATATTTTTGGATAAATAATATAAGGAGGGGGATACTATGAAAAAGTTTATATTATTATTAGTTTTAGTTTTAAGTACTTTAATGGTTTTTTCTGAAGAAGTTATCACATTAAACCTTATTGAAGCATTTTCAAGCCCTTGGAGAACACCAACGCTAAATAAAATTATAGAAATGTTTGAAACATTAAATCCTGGCGTTAAAATTAATGTTATATCTCCACCATATGAAACTGCTTATCAAAAAATCAATTTAATGATTAGTACCGAACAACCACTTGATATTGTAGAAATAGGAGATTGGAATTTAAGTACATTAGCATCTATGGGGAAATTAGAAGATTTAACTTCATATATTAATTCTTGGTCAGAAAAAGATGATTTAATAGATGGTGTTTTAGAAGCAGCTAGTATTTATAATAATAAACCATATTTATTACCACATGGAATATTTGTAAAAACTTTATTCTATAGACCTGATATACTTGAAAAATATGGAATAAATACCTTCCCAAAAACTATGCAAGAAATGTATGATATGGCTAAAAAACTTACTGAGTCTAATAAAAATCAATTTGGATTTGATTTTAGAGGAAAAGGTTATCCTACTTCATTCATTGATATAGTAGTAACTTCTTTCTTTGATGATATAGATCCAAATAATATGTATTTAACTAAATCTGAAAAGATTATTTTTGAAGATCCTCGAGCTATAGAAGCATTAAACTTCTATGTAAGTTTATACAAAGATACAGCTCCAAAAGATTCTATTAACTGGGGATGGGATGAACAAGTTAACTCATTTGTTTCTGGAATAACCCCATTATTATTCCAAGATCCTGATACTACTGGTATGCTTAATGAAATGATTCCCGGAAAATATAAAACAGCTCCATTACCTTTAGGTATAAGCGGAAAAACTTATCCTTCCTTTGGTTTTGTTGGTTGGGGAATACCAAATTATTCAAAACACAAGGATTTAGCTTGGAAATTTATAAAATTTGTAAGTTCCGCAGAAATTAATGGCTACTGGAGTAAAGCATATGGAGCATTACCTATTTTAAAATCCGTATACGAATATGACTCATATTTTAGTTCTGATATATTTAAAGGTTGGAGAGATATGTTTAACTCAGAACATTATCAATTCACCCAATATCCTTTGGATAATGAAAATTGGGGGAAGTGGAATGAATTTCAAGAAAAGACAATGCAACAAGTATTGCTTGGCAAATTATCTGTTGAAAAATGTTTAAAAGAATGGACAGATTTTTGGAAAGACGCTGGATTAGGTAAATGAAAAATAAAAGCTTTATTCTAATAATGATTTTACCTACATTAATTTTAATTTCATTTATTATATTATACCCCACTATAAGTGGGGTATTGCTTTCTTTCAAAAATTATTCATTGTTTAATTTTGGAAATATTAAATGGATAGGATTTGAAAATTATAATGAAATTTTTTCTGATATATTCTATATTGATGTAATATGGAATACTATAAAATGGATATTCTTTTCAGTTTTTTTTCAATTAATTTTAGGGTTCATATTAGCATTATTAATGAAAGAGCCTTTTAAAGGAAGAGGCATATATGCTGGTTTAGTGTTTTACCCATGGGCGGTTTCGGGATTTGCTATAGGTTTAATTTGGTCTTGGCTTTTAAATGGGCAATTCGGCGTTATAAACGATATATTAATGAAATTTGGGATTATCAAAAAAAGTATTAATTTTTTATCAGATCCATCAATAGCATTATATTCTGTTATTCTAGTAAATATATGGTATGGAATTCCATTTTTCGCAATAATGATTTTAGCAGCATTACAATCAATTCCAAATTCTTTATACGAAGCTGCTGAAATTGATGGTGCTGGTTATTTTACAAAACTTATTAAGATAACTATTCCATATATTAAACCCACTTTAATAAATACAGTATTATTAAGAATAATATGGGTAATGAATTTCCCAGATATTATATATGGAATGACTAGAGGAGGACCTGCTGGAAGCACAGAGATATTATCTGTTAAAATGATTAATACTGTTTTTTATGAATCAAATTATAGCTTAGCTGCAGCTCATGGAGTAATAATTGTTTTAATATTATTAATATATACAATAATGTACTTAAAATTAACTTCCAAAAAGGAGTTTAATATATGAAAATAATAAAATTTATTCTTTTAGCTTTATTTTTAATTTTCGCATTATTTCCATTATATTGGATTATACTTACCTCATTTAAACCTGTAAATGAATTATATACATTTCCAATACAATATTGGACAAAAAGTCCAAGCTTATATGGTTATAGGAAATTATTTGAGTTTGTAAATTTCAAAAGATATTTTCTTAATAGTGTTATAGTATCCGTATTAGCATCTTTTATATCCACTTTTTTTGCAATGTTGACTGGATATATTTTATCCAGGAAAGAATTTAAAGGAAAATACGCATTAATATTATTTTTATTCTTTTCTCAAATGATACCATCATATTTAATAATGGTACCTCAATATATAATGTTTTCAGAATTAAAATTAATTGATAAATTAATTAGCATTATTATAGTATATAGCGGTATAGGTGCAGCATTTAGCACTATTATGGCAAGGGGGTTTTTCGATAGAATACCTAAAAGCATTGAAGAAGCTGCATTAATAGACGGATGCAATGAATTTCAAACATTATTTAAAATAACAATCCCATTAATGTTGCCAGGTCTATCTGCAGTTATGAGTTTTTCATTTGTAAATAATTGGAATGAATTATTTACTGCTGTAATATTTTTAAATACATCAAATAAATTTACTGTACCTGTAGGATTATATTCAATAATTTCAAAAGCTGGTATTCAATGGAATGTTTTAGCTGCTGGAATAGTTATAGCATTATTACCAACTATACTTGTATTTGCTATTGCTCAAAAATATATTATAGCCGGTTTAACTCAAGGAAGCTTGAAAGACTAAAAAATCCAGAGGATCCCTCTGGATTTTATAATATTAAACCACCATTTCCGCCTTTATTATTCTTTTTCATTTGATCTAATTGATTTAATAAATCTGGTGAAGCTATACTAATATCTGGAGTATCTGCTTGTTGCAACATTCTTTTTAATTCTTCTTCGTATTCTTTCATTTTTCTCTTCATTTCTTCCAAGTCTATTTTTATCCAATTTAAAATATCTTTAGACATTTCTTTAGCTTTTTCTTCTGGTAATTCAATACCTTTTCCTTCTAATTCTGTATGAGCTTTAAATTCATCTTTTATTGCTTCTACCAAATTATCCTCTGTTAATAATTCATTTTTGTATAATACTCTCAAAGCAATATTGGTTCTAAATTTTAAATCCTCTACTGACATTTCTAATCCTTCTAACTTTGCCATAATAACATTTATAAGTTGATCTAAAGAAACTTGCATTTTAAACCCTCCCTTATTTTTTCTTTAAGAATTATATAAATTATTTTTTAACTTAGTATTGCCATAATATAATTTTTTTATTTTCTTTATGATATAATATAATTAATATTTAGATTTTAGGTGATTAATGATGAAAATTCTAGTTGTTGATGATTCAAATACTTCAAGAGAATATTTAAAATATTCTTTTCATGAATTTTCAAATTATATAGAAATATTATTTGCAGAAAATACTTTAAAAGCATCTAGTATCTTAGAAAAAGATACTATTTCTTTGATTTTTTTGGATTGGAATTTACCTGGCGAAAGCGGAATTGAATTTTTAGATGTATTAAGAAATAATAAAAATACAAAAGATATACCTATTATTATGATTACAGGCGAAAATTATAATAAAAATAATGTTCTATTAGCCGTAAAGAAAGGGGTAAATGATTTTTTAGTTAAACCTTTCACAAAAAATTTAATAATAATGAGATCTTTGCCCTATATTCTTAATTTTTTAGACATAAAAATAAGTGTTTTTAGCAAGAATACAAAACTTGTTGAAGAATTTGATAAAATTTCAAAAAAAATAAATCAACAATTTAATATTATTGATTCTATAAACAATGTTAATGAAAAAAATTTTATTATTACAGATCTTGATTCTTATTTAAAAAATATTGAATTATTAAAAAATATACCTTCATTAGTATATATAGAAGATAAAAATTCAAATGTTGAAAAATTAATAGGTAATATTCAAATTGTGTATGATCTAAAAGAATTATTAAATAATTTTATTTTCCTATTATTAAAAACATTTTCTAAAAAAGAAATTTTAGCTATTAGTGATTCTACTACTATTAGAAAAATAATTAAAGCTATTGGTGAAAAACTTAATTATAACGTTATTGAAGCAAAAGATTTTTTAGAAGGATATAGATATTTATTTAATAATTATAAAAATGTACATAGCATATTTGCTGATTATGATGACTTTGATGATTTAATAAACTTCTTAATGAAAATAAACGACAATATTTTTTTCAAAGATATGAAAATAAATATTTTAAGTTCAGATTCTTCAAATCAAACATTAAAAAACTTAACAAAATATAATATAAATAATTTTATTTTAAAACCATTTAATCTAGATACATTAATTAAAAAAATTTTAGATTGAGGGTGCCGTATGGATATTATAAATTCTATAATTAATAATGAAACTGGGAAAAAATTATTATATTCAATAATCGTAATTATAATTATATATATTCTCAAATCATTAAACGAAAAAATAATAGTTGAAAATATTAAAGATAATAAATCAAAGTATTATTGGAATAAAACTTCCAATTATTTATTTGTCCTAATTGGTTTTTTAGGTATAGGAAGAATATGGATTAATGGATTTCAATCAATTTCTACTTTTTTAGGGTTGTTTTCTGCTGGTTTAGCAATAGCACTTAGAGAAATAATTGTTAATTTTGCTGGATGGTTATATATCATATCAAAAAAACCTTTCTCTATCGGGGATAGAATAGAAATTAGTAAATTTTCTGGCGATGTTATTGACATTAGCGTTTTAAATTTTACTATTTTAGAAATTGGAAATTGGGTAGAAGCTGATCAGAGTACTGGAAGAATTGTTCATATACCTAATGGAATTATATTCAATCAAAATTTGGCTAATTATACCAAAGAATTCAAATATATATGGAATGAAATTCCAGTATTAGTAACATTTGATAGCAATTGGAAAAAAGCTAAGGAAATACTATTAAAAATCGCATTTAAACACACTGAAAATTTAAATAAAGACGCTCAAGAAAAATTAAAAAAAGCAGCAGCAAAATATATGATATATTACACTCATTTAACTCCCATAGTATACACTAACGTTAAAGATAGCGGAATACTATTAACAATTAGATATTTATGTGATCCTAGAAAAAGAAGAAGTACTTCTCACAATATTTGGGAAGATATTTTAAATGAATTTAGCAAAAATAATGATATTGATTTTGCATTTCCAAGTCAATCAATATATTTAAAACCGCCTAAAGATTCACTTTAGGCGATATCCTAATCCTGCTGCTTTGTTTGAATTTATTTTATTCATTATTTCTTCAAATTTTAAGTTCTTCTTTTCTGCTAAATATTTTACTGTTTCTTCTATATCAAAATTACTTTCCTTTAAAGCATTTGATACCTCATCATATCCAAACATTTCAATTAAAGGCGTCACTAACGTAAATGATTTTATTAAATTCTCTTCACACTTTTTTTCATTTGGATGTATTAAATCAATATAGTTTTTAAGTGAATATGTTGCTTTCTTTAAAAAATCAATTGATTTCAAAGTATAATGAATAATCATAGGCGTTAGATGATTCAACTCCAAATTTCCCATGCTAGATGAGTAAGTAATTAAATTATCAAATGATATTACACTAGCTGATAATTGGATCACATATTCTGGTATAACAGGATTTACCTTACCAGGCATTATAGAACTTCCTGCTTGCACTTTGGGTAAAATAATTTCATTAACTGCATTTGATCCTAAAATTCTAATATCATTAGATATTTTTATTAAATTAACAGATAATGATTTTAACAATCCACTTACTTCTGAAAATACATCTAAATTTTGTGTTGCATCTATTAAATTTTCAGCTTTTGCAATACCAATTTTTGTTATTTCTCTAACCTTATTAGTGATTTTTAAAATATATTCTTTTGGAGCTGCTATTCCAGTTCCTATTGCTGTGCCTCCAATATTTACACTTCTTATTCTTTCTTCAACCTTATATAATCTCCATCTATCTCTGCTTAATGCATCAGCCCAAGCTCCAAATTCTTGACCTAATAAAATTGGAACAGCATCCATTAATTGTGTTCTTCCTATTTTTCTTATTTTAATATATTCTTTTTCTTTAACTTGTATAGAATCTTGTAATTTAATTACATTATCTACTAACTCTCTTAGTTCTTTTATTATAGCAATCTTTCCAGCTGTAGGAAAAACATCATTAGTAGATTGATGCATATTTACATGATCTAATGGATGAATTATATATTTACCTCCAAGTAATTCAGTAGCTCTATTAGCAATCACTTCATTTATATTCATGTTTATAGATGTCCCTGCTCCACCGCTTAGAGGATCAACTACTATATGATCTTTTAATATTTCCCATTCATCACATGCTTGAACAATAGAATTTTTTTCTTTTTCGCCTAAATAACCCAATTCAAAATTCAATATAGCAGCTGCTTTTTTAATCATAAACAGTGCCCAAATAAAACTATCATTTAATTTTTCACCTGTAGATGGAAAGTTATTTAAAGCCCTATATGTATGAATGCCATAATATACATCATTAGGAATTTCAACTTCACCTATAAAATCCTTTTCAATTCGCATTTTTACACCTTCTTTAATTCAGGGAAAATATCCAAAGCCCTATCTAGAACTCCGTGCAAATAAGATATTATCACTCCATAATTAACTATTGGAATATTATACATATTAGCTATATTTATTCTTCTAATCATACTTTTTCTAGTTAATGTACAACCTCCACAATGAATTATTAATTTAGCATCCTTTACTATATCATAATCAGGAAATTCTGTCCCAGCAAAAAATTCTATATTCAAGTTTATACCTAAATGATTAGTAAGCCATCTTGGTATTTTTACTCTCCCTATATCTTCTGTTAAAGGTCTATGAGAGCACCCTTCCATAATTATAACTTTATCATTCTCTTTTAAACTCTCTATAGCTTTTACTCCTTCAGATAATACCTTCAAATCTCCCTTATGTCTTGCTTCCAATATAGAAAATGTTGTAAGAGGTATATCAAAATCAATATCAGAAACAACTTTCATTACACTTTGAGAATCTGTAATGACTAGATCTGGTTTTTGATTTAATTTTTCTAATGTATGTCTTAATTCTCTTTCTTTTGTAACTATTGCTATTGCTTCTCTATCTAATATTTCCCTAATTGCTGTAACCTGAGGCATTATCAATCTTCCTTTAGGCGCACCTAAATCTATAGGTACAACTAAAACTATTAATTGCCCTGGTTCAATTAAATCCGCTACTAAAGGCACTTCTTCTTCTTTAGGTAATATTGTAGCCATTTTTTCTTTTAATTGTTCTATATTTTTCTTTTCTTTTGCAGAAATTTCAATATAATCATATTCGCTATATGATTGTCTTATTTCATCCAAATTATTTAATTCATCTATTTTATTAATTACTACTAAAAATGGAATATTAAGTTTATTAAATTCATCTATTAACTTTTTTTCATAATCAGACAAAACATCCGCTACAACTAATAATGCGATATCCGCTTTATACATAGCCTTATTAGCTTTTTGTACTCTTTTTTCTCCTACTAATCCTTCATCATCAATACCTGGTGTATCCACTATAGTCACCGGCCCCAATGGTACCAATTCCATTGTTCTATAAACCGGATCAGTAGTAGTACCAGGTACATCACTTGTTATAGCAATTTCCTGATTCAATATAGCATTTATTAAAGTAGACTTACCAACATTTCTTTTTCCTGTTATTGCTATATATTTCCTATATCCTTTCATTGCAGAAGCCATATTACGCCTCCATTTCATATATTTTTCTTATAGTATATGGCGGAACTCTCAATCCCATATCTACAATCTTTTTTGCAGTATCAACTAGATCAACTTTTATTTTTTCATCATATATATTATAATTTTCCCTATATTTATCAGGTGTAATATTAACCATTATTACATTACATCCGCAATTTAAAGCTTTAAATTGAAAGCTTCTATCTATTGTACCAAGCGCTGTTGTCGCAGGCATTTGAGCATATGGTATAACTAATCTAGTAGCCGCATATGCATTTAATGTTAATTCTGCAGAACCATTTTGAAAATCTTCTAATGGCGTATTATGTGTTGATATAAATGGTCCTATACCTATCATTTTTATATTATGATCTTTCATAAAAAGGATGTCATTAGCTATATCTTCAAGTGTTTGACCAGGCAATCCAATAATATTTCCGGAACCTGTAATATATCCTAATTCAACTAAATAATCAAGCAATTCTATTCGTAAATCATAATCCTTATCAGGATGAACATTTTCAAATACCTTTCTATTTATTGATTCATGCTTTAATAATACTTTAGAAGCGCCTGCATCCCTAAACCTTTTATATGCTTCTTTACTTCTTTCTCCTATAGAAATAGAGACAGCTGTCTTTAACTCATGATGTATTCTATATATTAGTTGCTCTAAATCATCATCGCTATAATAATCATCTTCTCCAGATTGCAAGATGATAGTAGTTAATCCCATATTAACTCCATGTTTTGCTATTTCAAACATTTCTTCAACTGGAATTCTATACCTATTTACATTATTATTTTGAACTCTAATGCCGCAATAATAACAACTTTTTTTACAATAATTACTAAATTCTATTACACCTTTTAAGGTTATAATATCTGTATTTAATTCCTTATTGACTATATCTGCAACTTTATATATTTCTTCTCTTAATTCTACATCTTCAAATGATAAAATTTTTAATATATTTTCATAGTTTAATGTTTTATTTTCGATAAAATAATCAATTATATTTTTTATATCTTTTGAAACATCAAGAGATAATAATTTTTCTGTTAACCTATCAAATCTTTTTGAAATAATAATCACCGCCCAAAATTAGAAGTATAAATCTCTCTCTCCAGCTCTAACTTTTTCTATTTTCTCTAATAATTGCATTTTAAATTTATTATCATCAGGAATATTTTTTAATTCTTCTTCAATTCTTTTTAAACCTATTTCTCTTGTTTTTTCTGGAGCATAATCCTCTAAATATTCTAAAAATGTTAAAATAGCATTTGGGGTACAAAATCTTTTTACAAACCCCGGAATTGCAAATTCCATAAAATGTTCCCCTGTCCTTCCAAGTCTATAACATCCTGTACAGAATGATGGCAAGTACCCTTCTTCGGATAATTCTTCAATAATTTGATCTAAAGTTCTATTATCGCCTAATAAAAATTGACTTCTTTTTATTTTTTCTTCATCACTTTCATGATAACTTCCAACTCCTATAGAAGACCCTCCATCTATTTGGGATACGCCGAACTTTAATACTTCATTTCTAATTTCAACTGGTTCTCTAGCTGTCAATATCAAACCTGTATATGGTACTGCAAGTCTTAAAATAGCTACTAATTTTTTAAAGTCATCATCTGACACAGCATATGGAGGTCTTTCTGCTAAAGGTGTATCTAAAGCCGGCTCAATTCTTGGGAATGATATTGTATGTGGTCCGACATTAAATGTTTCTTCTAAATGAATTGTATGATATAATAATCCCATTGCTTCAAATTTCCAATCATATAATCCAAATAACGCCCCAATTCCCACATCATCTAATCCAGCTTCAAATGCTCTATCTAAACCATATAATCTCCAAAGATAATTTGATTTTGGCCCGCTTATATGATATTTTTTATAAGTTTCTGTATGATATGTTTCTTGGAAAATTTGGAAAGTTCCAATTCCAACTTCTTTAAACAACTTATAATCTTCTACAGTTTGTGGAGCTGCATTTACATTAACTCTTCTTATTTCTCCTTTTCCTTCTTTGGTATTATATATAGTTTTAATTGTTTCTGTCATAAATTTAGCATCGTACATTGGATGTTCCCCAAATACAACAATCAACCTTTTATGACCCTTATTTTCTAATGCTTTTACCTCTTCTACTACTTCTTCCAAATTCAAACTTCTTCTTTCAATATTATTATTTGTCACTCTAAATCCACAATATTGACAATTATTTATACATTCATTTCCTATGTATAACGGAGCAAATAATACTATTCTATTACCATATATTCTTCTCTTTAATTCTCTTGCACCTTCAAATACCTCTTCTAATAATTCCTTATCTTCTACATTTAATAGTGTAGCCATTTCTACTGGTTCTAATCTATTTTTATCTAATGATTTTTGTATAATTTCTCTTACCCTTACTGGATCAGGATTTTTTGTTTGTTCTAATAATTCAAAAATTTTATCCTCAGGAATAAATGATTTTAAATTTTCCGTGGCCTTATTAATATAACTAATATTTAACATACCATCACCTCATATTTTTAAAGTATTTGCTTTTACCTTAACAGAATCTATTTGACCTAATTTACCAGATAAAGCTCCTAATTCATCTGTAGACATTTCTACTACTAAAAATATAATTGCAATGCCTTTTTCTTTCATTGGATATCCAACCCTCAAAAGAATCTTTTCTCCATAATTGTGCAAAACATCACTTACTTTTTGATAAGCTAACTCTCTATTATATACTACAATAGATACTGTACTTATTTTATTTTCCATATATAAAAACCCCTCCTTGCATTACACCAAGGAGGGGAATATTAAATCCCTTATTTCCCCTCCCTTGGTGTCAGATTACTCCTTCACCTCAGGAGAAATATTAACTTTTATATAATAACTTTTTTATAAATTTT
The DNA here is from genome assembly GCF_011057715.1 of Marinitoga sp. 38H-ov. Classification (NCBI taxonomy): domain Bacteria; kingdom Thermotogati; phylum Thermotogota; class Thermotogae; order Petrotogales; family Petrotogaceae; genus Marinitoga; species Marinitoga sp. 38H-ov. The sequence goes on along the minus strand of NZ_LNGH01000017.1, from coordinate 25,349 downwards.
ATTTGTGATAATTATAACTTATATATGTTAATTTAAAATTAAAATATAAAAACAATAGCCCGCAGGCTATTGTTTAGAATTCTTTAAATTTATTTTCTGGAGCTCCGCAAACTGGACATTTTTCTGGAGCTGCATCAAATGTTGTATATCCACATATTTCACAAACAAATATTTTTTTATCTTCTAAATCTTCATTTGATTTTAATAATTCTCTTGCATCATTATACATTTTTTCATGTATTTTTTCTGCTTCTAATGCAAAATGAGCACTTCTAACTGCTTCACTTTCTTCTTGAAATTCTGAAGCATTCTTATAAACCGGATACATTTCTTCAATTTCAAAATGTTCTCCAGCAGCTGAATCTTCTAAATTTGAATCAATAGATCCTAAGTATCCTAATGCTTTAAAATGATTTCTTGCATGTACAAATTCTGCATGCGCAATAGCTCTCCATAGTTTAGCTAAATTTTTTTTACCTTGAGCTTCTGCATCTTCTGCATAAATAGTGTATTTCATATGAGCTTTTGATTCACCACAAAAAGCATCTTCCAAGAATTTTCTTGTCATTTCTCTTTTAACCATATTAATTCCCCCTTTTTAATAAATTCACAATTATAATTATTACAATAATATTCTATATTCATATAATTAAGAAAACTTTTCTAATACGTTTCATTATAATGAACAGATTTTCCTATTAATATTTGTGATATAATTAATATATAAAATTTTAATACTAAGGAGGATGTATGGACAAAAAATATAAAGATATTCAATTTTACAAATTTTGTGCATACGGATTTTTAAAAAACTTAAGGTTTTTTGATCCATTTTTAATTTTATTCTTTCTTGAAAAAGGATTAACTTATTTTCAAATAGGCATATTATATTCAATAATGAAAATAGCTACTAACATTCTTGAAATACCTACTGGAATTATTGCAGATTCATTAGGTAGAAGAAGATCTATGGTATTCTCTTTTGAAAATTATATTATATCTTTTATTATATTCTATTTTTCAAAAAATTTCTATTTATTTTCCTTTGCCATGATTTTATATGCCTTCGGAGAAGCCTTTAGATCAGGAACTCATAAGGCAATGATATTAGAATATTTAAAATTAAAAAATTGGACTAACTTAAAAGTATATTATTACGGAAACACTCGTTCATGGTCACAATTTGGTTCTGCAATATCCTCGTTATTAGCAGCATCTATTGTTTTTATTTCAGGAAATTATAATATAGTTTTTTTAGCTTCTATAATACCGTATATTTTAGATTTAATTCTAATGCTAACCTATCCTAAAGAATTAGATGGTGAATTAAAAGAATTTAATTTAAGCAATTTAAAAAATTCATTTAATAATGTAATTAAAGAATTCATGATATCTTTCAAAGAAGTTAAATTATTAAAAAGTATATTTTTAACCGCAACATATAGTGGTTATTACTCTGCAATAAAGGATTTCTTGCAGCCAATTTTAAAAAATTTCGCATTATCTTTACCTATATTTCTTTATTTAAATGACGAAAAAAGATCTGCTATAGTTATTGGTATTGTATATTTTGTATTATATTTAACAACATCTTTCTTTTCTAGAAGATCTGGTAATTTTTCTGAACGATTTAATAATCTTTATTCTCCATTAATAATAACTATGAATTTAGGTCTTATTTTTGGAATTGTTAGCGGTATATTATATGAATATAATTTATATATATTTTCAATAATATTATATATTGGGATTTATCTAATTGAAAATCTCAGAAGACCTATTGGAGTAGCTTATATATCAGAAAATATTAATAGCAATATATTGGCTTCTGTATTATCAGTTGAATCACAATTAAAAACCATATTAGGAGCAATATTGGTTCCATTGATTGGATTATTAGCGGATAAATTTGATATTGGAATATCTTTAATAATTATATCGTCTCTACTTATGTTAATTAATTTAATTTTTATAAAAAAAATAAATTAATTAAAAAATAGATTTGATTTTTTGTTGAATTTATGATATAATTATAATGATTCCAAAATTATAATAGAGGTGATTTTATGTTAAAAACCGGAGAAAAAAGTATAAATTTTGAACTTGTAAATACAAAATTAGAAAAGGTAAAATTAGAGGATTTTTTAGGTCAAAAGGTTGTTTTAGTTTTCTATCCAGGTGCATTTACAAGCGTTTGTGAGAAAGAGTTATGTACATTCAGGGATATGATTGCTAGATTTAATAATTTAAATGCAAAAGTTTTAGGTATTAGTGTTGATACCCCATTCTCAAATAAAGAGTTTGCAGAAAAAAATAGATTAAGTTTTGATCTTTTATCTGATTTTTGCGGCGAAGTATCTAAAAAATATGGTGGAGTTCATGAAAACTTTATAGGAATTGAAAATTATACTGTTTCAAAAAGAGCTGTATATGTTATTGATGAAAATGGAACAATTATATTTGATTGGGTTTCTGAAGATCCAGGAAAAGAACCACCATACGAAGAAATTGAAAAGTTATTATAATAAAGTTATTAAATAATATTGGGCGGATATTCCGCCCAATTAATTTTGTATTCCTAATTTTAAATTTAAATTATTTTGTTTTGCTAATACCTCAACAACTGAAGGTTTATATTTTTTCTTAAATATCGTTCTATCCAAATATGCTATGATGCCATATGCTCCGCCTAATCCTAATAATCCAAATAAGAAAGCTTGCATATCATTTTTTGTAAAATAATAGGAAATTAAAAGCAATATAATAAAAGATAATAGTGGAAAACCATATATGATAAATGAAATTTTTGAAACTGAAAAATCTGGAATCTCGACAACAACATAATCTCCAATGTTAGGTATGTTTTTAAATTCTTTTTTTTCTATACTCATAACTCTTTCATTATTACTTCCCGTAAGATTACAAGCTCCGCTTATTGAACAACTTTCACAACTTGAACTTCTAGTACTAATTAAATTAATTCTATCTTCACTTATAGAATTTACTATAAATACTTCTCTCATTTTATTCCTCCATCTCTAAATTCATTATAACTTTTGATATAATATTTTGTTTACACTTATTAACTATAGTATAACTTTCAAAATATGCCTTTACATATATTTTATATTTTTCTATTTCTTCTTCTAATGATTTATCTAATTCTTCTATTATTTCACCATCTAATATTTTATTAAATAAATCATTTTCTTTTTCATTTATCATACGAGGTTTTCCTCCTTCAACAACTTTTGAAGCTTTTTCCTAGCATAATGAAGACGACTTTTTACACTTCCCAATGGCTTATTTAATTTTTCAGCAATCTCATCATAACTAAAACCATCTATATCTCTTAATTTAATTAATATTCTATCTTCTTCAGATAACCTTTCCATAATTTTATTAATCTTTTCCATTTGTAATTCATCTAAAACCTCTTTAGAAACATTTATATCAGATTCAGGTTGAATACCAATACCCTCTGTATAATTTTCTGTTAAGTCGACATTCTCAACTAAATTATTTTTCTTTTTTCTAATTAAATCCTTACCAACATTAATAGTAATCTGATAAATCCATGTAGATAATTTCGAATCTCCTCTAAATGTATGTATTCCTTTAAAAATCTTAAAAAACACTTCTTGAAGAGCATCTTCTATTTCGCTTTGATCTACAAATTTTCTTAATGTTGCATATATTTTAGGGGCATATTGATTATATAATTCTTCAAACGCTTCAGTATCCTTCTTTTTTAATCTTTCAATTAATTTTTTTTCATTCAAAAAGATCACCTCTTTTGCGGCTTTTTATATATTATACCACATAAGAGGTTATACTTAAATTTAGACTATTTAATTTATATTTTGTTCAATTAATCTCTAATATAATATTCTGTAAATATAATCCATTCAAATTTGATAATAATTGAGGTTTTTCTGGGTTTGATATATCATATATTATTAATCCATTTTCACCATCAGCAACATATAGATAATTATCTCTTATATATCCTCCATAACAAAAACCTTTAGTATCAATTGATGATATTAAAATAGGTTTTGCTGGATTAGATACATCTATTAAAGAAAATCCATCTTGTCCTTTTGCATAAAACACAATATTATTTTCATAATGCACTCTAGCCCACTCAGATTTTATTTTTACATTAGATACAAATTTTGGAGATTTCTTATTTTTTACATTAACCAATGTTAATCCATCTTTACCACTAGCAACATATGCTATATTATTTTTAACAAAGATATTATATGCAAATCCTTCAACATCATAATAACTTAATAATTTTGGTATTTTTGGATCAGAAACGTCTACAATTACAAAACCATCATATCCCATAGGAATATAAGCATAATTATCTTCAACAAAAATTCTTCCTGAACTTCCTTTTAATTCAATATAACTTAAAGGTTCCAAAGAATAATCATTATTTATTTTTACAATTTCCATACCCGAACTACCCTCTAAAACATATGCAATATCATCTTTAACAAAAATAGAATATACTTTACCATATGTTTTTAATTTAGCTATTTTCTTTGGAGATTTAATATCATTCACGTCAGCAACAATAACCCCATTAATCCAGTCAGCAATATAGGCATGTTTATCTTTTACAAATAAACCTACTGCCCATCCTTCTGTATAGACATGATTAACAACTTTAGGTTCTTTAGGATTTGTTACATCAATAATATACATTCCTATTCCACTACCAGTTGTATATACATATTTATTCTTTTGTGTAGGTATTTCAACAATTTCCGTTGATTCGATAGTAATTGAATTTTCTGTAATCGAATTTTCTAAAATCACAGGTGTTGACATTTCTGTTTCTTCTATAAGTAATTCTTTTGTTGTAAAATTCCATATTGAACTTTCCTTTGATTCATTATCGGACTTAGCAACTACCTTCCAATAATATGTAGAATTATAATCAACTGATAGTTCATAAAATTGATAACCCAAATCCTGAGCTATAATTGTCATATCTTTAGGATCTTTACCCAAATACACATCAAATAAAGCTTCTTTACCTTCGTATTTCCATTCTAATGTAATATTGATTTCTAAATCAGTAGCTCCATTTGTCGGATTTGGATCAAATGGCATCCCCAATTCTTTTACAGATTTTGTTTGAAAAGCCCATATATCTCCATATCTAACTCCACCATGTCCATCTTTAGAAACCACTTTCCAATAATATCTGGCATCCTCTGTCAGGTTTACATCTATTTCATTTTCTGTAATATTTGTCGCTATTGGTTTCATTGTATCAATTGATCTTCCTAAATAAACATCATAATATAATTTATCTCCATCAACATCTTCACTTTTCCAACTTAATTTTATAATTAGCGGAACATTTGTTTCACCATCACTTGGATATGGTGAATACGGTTTTATAGGTATTGAATTCTCTGTACTAAAAAACCAAATATCACTATTAGTCGAATCTTTTTTATCTTTAGAAACTACTTTCCAATAATATGTTTTATTATAATCTAATGTTTTGGAAAATGATGTTTCTGTTAAATTTGAAGCTATAATTGTCATATTTTCTTTATCATTTGATAAATATAAATCATATTTTAAGGTATCGCCATTAGGATCTGTACCTGCCCAAGTAAACACTACATTTATAGGTATTTCCGTTGCTCCATTAACTGGATAATATAATTCCGGAATAGATGGAGGATCGTTTTTAGATAATAATGGAAAAATCACTACACCTGTCATAACAATTACAAAAGCAGATACTGCTAATATTATAAACTTTAATTTCAATTTTCTCACCTCTTATGTATTTCTATATATTTTTCTTACATTTTATTGTTCTATAATTAATTTTACCATTCCTAATAAAAAATGCCAACCCATAAGGTTGGCTTTGGTCGGGGCGACTGGACTTGAACCAGCGACCTTTTGCGCCCCATGCAAACGCGCTCCCATCTGCGCCACGCCCCGAAACTCGCAATTTATTATATCATATTTTATTTTTATAGTCAATTATCTAAATTGACTTTTTTTAAACAAAAATATATAATTTAAAATGAGGTGATTCTATGAAAAATAATAATAATAATAATAATTTATATAGCTATTATATTATTTTGAGTTATGTTATGTATGGACTAATAATACAAAATTACTTATCAATTGAAATTATCAATTATTTCAAAATAAATTATAATAGCTTTTTATTAATAAATATATTAACCTTTTCAGGAGCATTGTTAGGATTTATTTTATCCAGTAAATTTAATCTTCCCATTTTATTCTTGTTTATCTCTATACTTTTTAATGTTTTTATACCAAACAATTTTATTTTATTTTTAATTATACGAATAATTTCCGGATTTAGTTATGGAATTATTTTATTTATTTTACCAAATTCATTTATTTGGCCTTTGGGATTAATTACTGCATCTTTAATTACATATTTTTTCGTTCCAGTTTTAAGCTGGAAAATTGCTATTTATATCTTATTCACCGGTTTTTTCATTTTTATTCCATTATTTTATTTCCCAAAATTTCCGAAAAAAAAATCATTTAAAAATAATTTTCTTATTAACTCTATAATAACTATAGATAGTACTGTTTTTTTCTTATTAGTATTTAATATTAAACATATTATTATGAATAAGTTAAATGACATAAACCTTACAAATACTTACTTAATAATATTCTCATTTTTAATTCTATTATCATATATTTTTTCTGAGCAATTAAAAAAGAGTTTTAATAAAAAAAGCATAATAATGTTATATATATTAATTATTTTTTCATCTTTTGATTACTTGTATTTTCCATTTATAAACATTTTCCTTCAAACAACGAAATTAAATTTATTTTTAAATCACGAAAATTCATATAATGAAAATTCATATAATAATTATATATATATTATTATTGGTGGAATCTTTGCTGGTATTCTCTCATACTCTAATAATATATTTATTACCCTTCAAATTTTATCTTCAATTGGGTTTATATTATTTTTAACCAAAAAATTTTAACCAAAAACTATAAGAGGAACTACCATTTCATGAAAAGATAATCCACCGTGTTTACCTTTTAAATGAACAAATGAATTTCCATACTTATATACGAAACTATAATTACTTTTTGCAATCATTATGTAATCTCCAATTCTTTCTTTAAATCTTTCATCTAATTTTGATCCAAATAAATTTATTTTTTCAGCATCATTTATATCTAAAAGATTTCCATAATCATTATAGTTAAGATTAAAATAATCTAAAAATCCTTTTTTATTTTTAGTATAATAGTACATCATTCTCATTTCTCCACCTGGTGGTATCCATAGATTTTTTGATATTTCATCTTTATTTGAAAATCTTATTTCTTTATCTAATGGTGATTCTAACATACCATGATCTGCAGTTATTATTACTGCCGTATCTTTTAAATCTATTCTATCTAAAAATTCATCTTCTAACATTTTTAAAAACCAATATATCTCTGACTTATATTTTCTATCCTTAGGTCCATATTTATGTCCTATGCTATCAACATATCCATAGTAAGCAAATTGAAATGATTTATCATCTTTAAAATCATTTAATTTATCATATACCATTCCAAATAATTCTACTAATGACTTATATCCTTTTATATTCCCCCCTCTTCCATGTACTTTACTTAAACCACTATTTACTATATCAGAATGAGTGTGAGTAAATGTTTTAACATCTAACTCATTTAATATTTCATATATAGTTTTTATGTTTAAAAAATCATTTACCAAAAATGGTTCATATATCCCTTTATCTCCAAAAAGTGGTGAAAAGTCTATCATGCTTACTAATGATCCTAACTCTTTTAAATATAATATATATCCTAAAAAACCATGTTTAGCTGGAGGTTGTGCTGTCATAATTGTAGTTATAGCATTTGCTGTAGTGGATGGAAAAACTGATGTTGCTGGAAAAAATTGATGTTGTTTTAAATATTTAAAATTCCCTTCTTTTAAAACTAATTTAAAAGTATTATAACTCATAGCATCAACTAAAAACATTATTACGTGTTTTTTATTTTTGTATGGTATTGGATATGGTTCATATGCTGGAGTCCCACCGAAATTATATATAACCCAATTCGCTATATTAAGTATTGAATATTTATTATAATGAGGTAAAATTCCAAGTCCTTCTATTTTATTATCATATATTTCTTTTAATATATCCTTCCACATTTTTTCACCAACCTTATTATAATTAATATTTAATAGAAAAGTGCGTATACCCCTGAACAGGGACTATTTCTTCTTCTATATTTTCTACAAATGAAAAACCATTTCCTTTCAAAATATAATTTTTAAAAGTATATAATGAATCAGCTTCTCCTTCTGCCCATATTTCAACACTACCATCTGGCATATTCATAACATATCCTTTAATGTTTAAATTTTCAGCTACATTGTTAATAAACCATCTAAATCCAACTCCTTGAACCCTTCCATACACAATATACCTTTTCCCTATCATTTTTTACCTCCATAAGATTTTTTCAATAAATCATTTTATCATTTTTAATATATTAATGTCAAATTTTAGCGATTTTCTGGTATACTATAATTATAAAATAAAATTTTGAAAGGGGGACGTTTTTTAATGAAATTAAAAACACTCTTAGTTACTATGTTGTTATTAGTTATAAGTATATTAGCAAGCCAATCAATATTTATTAATAGTTATGAAGAAGGTGTTAGCAAAATATATTTTGAAAACCCATTATCGCCTAAATTTATTTCATCATATCCATACGTATTAAATATTACAGATTTACCTGTATTCTTTGATTCAAAAGTTACCTCATTTTTTATGAATGAAGATTTACTAATTATAGGTTTAGAATCAAATAAACTTTATTTTATCAATTTAAAAAACAAAGATTTTCAATTATTTGAATTAAAAAATTATCCAACTCAAATAAAAATGTACGAAGATACAATTTATGTTTCAGTATATAAAAGCGAAATTATTCCTTTTAAAATAGAAAACAATAACATTGTAAAAGGTTTTAGAATTAACTCAATAGGCGAAACATTTGACTTTGCTTTTTCAGATAACTATTTATATGTTGCAGATGGAATAAAAGGTTTAGCTATTTATTCCAAATCTAATGGAACATTTAAATATATGAGACATTTAAAAACTGGTGGTGATGTTCAAAAAATTTATATAGATGGAAATTATATTTATACATTAGATGGCGCAAAAGGTGTTTCTGTTTTTGATATTTCATTTAAATTACTCCCATTCTTAGTAAAAACAATCGACACTGGTGGAGGAGCAAATGCAATATTAAAAAATGAAAATTATTTATACATTACAGATAAATGGTTTGGATTAGAAGTATTTAATATAAATGATATTTTAGATCCTGATGCAAATAAGAAAATTTCACCTATTTTCAAACATTATACATTGAATACACCTATAGATTTAAAAATTCTAGATAATAATTACTTAATTGTAACTGATGATTGGGGAGGATTAGAAGTATTTAATATTTCCAATCCAGAAAAACCTGAATTAGTAAAAGTTTTTAATAATCATACAATATTACAAGGATTATTTGCTAAAGATAATTACTTATTTGCTGCTGATAAAAAAGATGGTTTAATAATTTTTGATATATCAGATCCTATTAATCCTAAAGAAATATCCTCCAAAAGAACATTAAATTTAAAATTATTACCTAGAAAATTAGAACAAACTTTAAATGATGCAGCTAGCGTTTTTGCTGATAAAAATTTTGCATATATTGCTGATAGGCAAAATGGTTTTACTATATTTGATATTTCAGATTTAAATAATCCTATAGTATTATCAAATTATGTAGATGTAAAAGATAATGAAAATGTTATTTTAGGATATACCAATAATTTTATTGTAGAAAAAAATACAGCATATATTGCTGATGGTTATAAGGATTTAGTAGTATTAGATATTACAAATAAAAACAAACCTATTATTAATTCTATTAATAGGGTTCTTGGAAGAACTATGGATGTTGAAAAATATAAAAACTATATATTCTTAGCAACAGATGATGTTGGTTTTGAAACACTTAAAATATCAAATAATAATATTTCTCAATTATCTCCAAAATTTAGAATAAATGGATTCTCTAAAGATATAGAGTTATATAATGGATTTGCTTACGTTGCCGTTGATTGGAAATATAGTGTAATAAAAAATTCTACAATTAAAGTTGGAGAACCTGGAATTTATATTATAAACATTAAAGATCCTGAAAATTCTTCTGTTGAAAATATAATAAATATTAATAACTCTGGTGTTTTGAAAGTTAGGATATTTAATGATATAATTTTTGCTGCTTTAGGAGATGATGGTTTTGCATTAATTGATACAAAAACAAATAAAATTTTATCTATAATAGACACACCAGGTTATACATATGACTTATACGTTAAGAATAATTATCTATATGTTGCTGATGGTAAAAATGGAATGATGATATTTAATATAGAAAATCCAAAAAAACCTCAGTTTGTAAAAAAATTATTCTGGAGAACATACGGAGAAATTCAATAAATAATTATTTAAACCCTAGAAACTTATTTTCTAGGGTTTAAATATATTTTATAAGGAGGATTATAATGTCTAGATCTATTGTATTATTTGAAAATGAAAATCATAAATTTATTTATTTAGGTATTGAAAAAAATAATTTAGAAGGAATTTTTACAAATCAATATTTAATAATTCATAATGATGAAGGAATATTATTAGATCCAGGAGGGGTTCATGTTTTCCCAAGGGTTTTAGCTAATGTTTCTGAAAATATTAATACTGAAAATATAAAGGCAATATTTTATACTCATCAAGACCCTGACGTTTCCTCAGGAGTTGCATTATGGAATTCAACTTTAGAAAACGCTAAAATTTATATATCTGGATTATGGGAACGTTTCTTACCTCATTTTGGTATATTTGATAATTCATTAATGCAACCAATTCCTGACAAAGGAACAAAAATCACTTTCTCTGATGGTTATTCATTAGAAGTTATACCTGCACATTTTTTACATTCTTTAGGTAATTTTGTATTATATGACCCTATATCAAAAATTTTATTTTCCGGGGATATTGGCGTAGGTGTGGTACAGCCTTCTGAAGAAAAAATATTTGTTGAAAATTTTGATGATTATAAAAGATATATGGAGGGTTTTCATAAAAGATATATGACATCCAATATAGCTATTAAAAAATGGATAAATGCTATTTCAAAATATGAAATAGATATGATGTTACCACAACATGGATTGTTATTTAGAAAAAAAGAATTTATTAAATTCTTAGATTGGTTTAAAGATTTAAAATGTGGTATAGATATTATAAATGAAATTTATTAGGAAGTGATATTATGAGCGAAAAAAAATTAGAACAATTAAAATATACAATAGAAAAAATAGCTCAAAGTATATACCACGAAAATATTTTAACTTCTTTTATTGAGAATTTAGATGAGGTGTTAGGCGAAAGATTTGATAATGCCAATAAAATCACTAAAGATATTGGATATAACATTATAAAAACTATAGATAATACTACAAATATTGCTTACTCAATTAATGATTTATACAATAATAGCAAAGAAGAAAAAAATGAAATATCCAAAATAAATAAAAATATAATAAATAAATTGCAAACTATTGGAGGAAATTTAGAAGAGGTTAAAAATGATGTTTCTGAATCTATAAAGTTAGCTTCAAATGCTCTAGAAAGCTTCAATGATGTAAAAGAAATAACAAAAAATATAAATAAAATTGCTAGAAAGACTAACATTTTATCTATTAATGCTTCTATTGAAGCTGCAAAAGCAAAAGAGCATGGAAGAGGTTTCTCTGTTGTTGCTGAAGAAATACAGAAACTTTCGTCAGAAACAAATGAAAGTGCAAAGAAAATCAATAATAAAATTAATTATCTTTCAGAAGAAATAAAAAATGTTTTAGAGAAAATTAATTATATTTCCATTCTTTTTGAAACAGTTGCTAATGTAACAGAAAACTCTTTAGAAATCATCGAAAAAAATGAATATTTTTTAGAAAAAATAATAAAGAATTTAGAACAAAATACACTTTCTTTAGAAGAAAACATCGGTAGTTTAAATATATCTAAAGAGGATATTATGAATTTAATAAATATTATATCATCTCTTAATTCTGTAATAAAAAATATTTTAGATATGCAAAAAGATATTAAAAATATTAAAATTTAAACAGCAGGCAAAAGCCTGCTGTATTATAATATTATTCTTCTCATTATATCTGCTAATTCAATAAATGATTCTTTTAAAGAAGCTCCTCCTACTAAACCACCATCTATATTAGGTTTTGTGAATAAACCGAAATAATTTCCTGGATTTACACTACCACCATATAATATTGTAATTGATTCAGCTATTTCCTTATCATATAATTCTGTTAGTAGATTTCTAATATAAGCATGAACTTCTTCAGCTTGTTCTGGAGTTGCTACTTTACCAGTCCCTATTGCCCAAACAGGCTCATAAGCTATAATTACCTTTTTTGCTTCTTCTTTATTCAATCCATAGAATCCTTCTTTTATATGTTTTTCAACTACATTAAAGGTTAATCCTTTTTCTCTCTCTTCTAATTTTTCACCAATACAGAATATTGGTTTTAATCCTTTTTCTAAAGCTTTTTTTATTTTTTTATTGATAATTTCATCTGTTTCGCCAAAAATATTTCTTCTTTCAGAGTGACCTAATATTACATATTCTACACCAATAGCCTTTAACATTTCTGCAGAAACTTCACCTGTAAAGGCACCCTTATCTTCAAAATACATATTTTGTGCTGCAACAGATATATTTATACTTGCTGTTAAATCAACTGCTTTTTCTAAAGCTAAAAATGTTGGTGCAATAATAACCTCAAACTTCTTTTCTTTTCCTATATTAGCTGTTAATTTAGAAATAAATTCAGATGCTTCTATATTTGTTTTATTCATTTTCCAATTACCAGCTAATATATATTTTCTATTAATTATTTTTTTTTTTGATGCAATACTTGCAATTCCTGGTAATTCTAAACCTTCTAAAAATTCTAATGAAGCTCCTCCACCAGTTGAAACATGTGATACTTTCCTTTCTAATCCAAACAATTCTATAGCAGCAGCACTATCTCCACCACCGATAATAGTTGTAGCACCTTCATCTGTAATATCTGCTACCATCATTGCTACTTCTTTTGTTCCTGTAGCAAAATCTTCTATTTCAAATACACCCATTGGCCCATTCCAAACTACTGTTTTAGCTCCAGATAATTTTGATTTAAATAATTCTATACTTTCAGAACCTATATCCAATCCCATCCATCCTTCTTCTATTCCATCATCTATTTTAACAACTTTCTTTTCTACTCCAGCTTCTAATTTTTGTGCTATTATAGTATCAACAGGTAATACTAATTCTACACCTTTTTCTTGTGCTTTCGCTAATAATTCTTTTGCTAAATCTACTTTATCTTCTTCAAATTTAGAAGAACCTATTTCTTTTCCTTGTGCTTTCAAGAAAGTAAACATCATAGCTCCACCAATTAAAATCTTATCAGCTTTTTCTAATAAATTAGTAATAACTCCAATTTTATCTGATACCTTAGCACCACCTAAAATAACTACATATGGTTTTTCTGGATCTTTAGTTGCTTTGGATAAGAATTTTATTTCTTTTTCCATTAAGAAACCAGCAACACTTGGTATAAATTGAGCAATTCCTACATTTGATGAATGTGCTCTATGTGCAGTTCCAAATGCGTCGTTAACATGGATATCAGCTAATTCAGCCCATTGTTTTGCCAATTCTAAATCATTTTTTGTTTCGCCTTTCATAAATCTTGTATTTTCTAATAATAATATTTCTCCTTCATTTAATGATTCAACCGATTTTTTCACTTCTTCACCAACAACCTCTGGAACAAATTTTACTTCTTGTCCTAATAATTCACTTAATCTTTCAGCAACTGGTCTTAATGAAAATTCTGGCTTAGGTTCTCCTTTTGGTCTTCCTAAGTGTGATAATAATATAACTTTAGCACCTTCTTTTAATGCATGCTTAATAGTAGGTATTGCCTCTTTTATTCTCTTATCATTTGTAATTTTTCCATCTTTCATAGGAACATTAAAATCTACTCTCATTATTACTCTTTTTCCATTTAAATCTAAATCTTTAATTGTCATTTTTTCCATTATATTTTTCCCCCTTTTACTTTTTTTCTTTCAAAAAAGGGGACTTAAGTCCCCTTGTAGTATTATTATAACATTGATGCTAATCTTTCTGTTAAATCAACAACTCTTGCAGAATATCCATATTCATTATCATACCATGATGCAACCTTTACTAAGTTACCTTCCATTACTTTTGTTAATGATGCATCAAAGATACCTGAGAATGTTGTTCCAATAATATCTGAAGAAACTATTTCTTCTTCTGTATAACCTAAAATTCCTTTTAAATATGTTTCTGAAGCTTCTTTTATAACAGCATTTACTTCTTCAGCAGTTGTTTCTTTTTCAACTACTACTGTTAAGTCTGTAATAGAACCATCTGGAGTAGGAACTCTCATTGCTATACCATCTAATTTACCTTTTAATTCAGGAATTACTATTCCAACAGCTTTTGCCGCACCTGTTGTTGTAGGAATAATATTAACAGCAGCTGCTCTTGCTCTTCTTAAATCTGAATGTGGTAAATCTAATACTCTTTGGTCATTAGTAAATGAATGAACTGTTGTTAATAATCCTTTTTTAATTCCAAACTTTTCATTTAAAACTTTAATTACTGGAGCGATTGAATTTGTTGTACATGATGCGTTTGAAATAACAACTTGATCTTTTGATAACAATTCATCATTAACACCTAATACAACTGTTAAATCAACATCACCTTTAGCTGGAGCTGTAATAATAACTTTCTTTGCACCTGCTTCTATATGAGGCATAGCTTTTTCCTTATTTCTAAATACACCTGTTGATTCAATAACTATATCTACTCCTAAATCTTTCCAAGGTAAATTTGCAGGATTTTTTTCTGCAAAAACTTTAACTTCTTTTCCATTTACAATAAAACCATTTTCAGCTAATTCAACAGTTCCATCAAATTTTCCATGAACACTATCGTATTTTAATAAGTGAGCTAAAGTTTTTGTGTCTGTTAAATCATTTATTGCAACTACTTCAAAATTTCCTCTTTTCATCATTTCTCTAAATACAACTCTCCCAATTCTCCCAAAACCGTTAATAGCAACTTTAATAGCCATTAATAAACACCTCCTATAAGATTAATAATAATGTGATTAAAAATTACTTGTTATTTTTTTCTCTAATTTATTATATAACACTTTTTTAAAGTAAATATTTTACAATTATAAACATTTATTGGTGATTATATTTAAATATTGTTAATTAGATACCTAAATTTAATCCACCTAAATATTTTTGAGATATTTTTTCTGTTTCTTCTTCCTTATAGCTCTTAGCTTTTTCTAATACTTCATTTGTAGCAGCAATTATCATATCTTTTATAATATCAAAATCTTCATCTTCCAATTCATCTGAAATTACTATATCTTTTATTTTTAAATCTCCAGTAGCTATTACCTTAACTACTCCCCCACCACTAGTTGCTTCAAATTCTTTTATAGATAATTCTGATTCAAATAATTTTAATTCTTGTTCCATTAATTCTTGTGTTTTTTGTGCTTCTTGCATTAATTTCATAATATCATTCTTTTTTCCGCCTGATGATTTTAAACTTCTACCACCTAAACCTCTTATCTTTTTAGCCATTATTATCCCCTCTCTATCAAGTTCTATTATCAGTTATATTATACCATAAATCTTAAATTTTAATGTTTATGTTTAAATAAATTAAAAAATCTCAATTTTCCATGAAATTTTTTTCATTCCAATATCATTCATTATAATAAAAACCCTCCAGTCATGCTGGAGGGTTTAATTGGTATTAGTATGCTGGCATATCAGGCATTTCTGGAGCTTTTTCTTCTTTTGGTTCATCTACAACCAATACTTCAGTTGTTAATAACATTGAAGCGATAGATGCTGCATTTTGAACTGCACTTCTTGTAACTTTTGCAGGATCGATAATACCTTTTTCAAACATATCAACATAATCATCGTGTAATGCGTCATAACCGTATGAAGGTGTATCTTTTGATAATACTCTATCTATAATTATTGCGCCATCTACACCTGCATTTTTAGCTATTTGTCTAATAGGAGCTTCTAAAGCATTGTATACAACTTTAGCTCCAATTAATTCATCACCATCTAATTCTGATAATAATGATTCAATTCCTTTTTTAGCTCTTAATAATGTTACTCCACCACCAGGTACAATACCTTCTTCAACTGCTGCTCTTGTAGCTGATAATGCATCTTCAATTCTGTGTTTCTTTTCTTTTAATTCAGTTTCTGTAGCAGCACCAACTTTAATTACAGCAACACCACCAGCCATTTTTGCAAGTCTTTCTTGTAATGTTTCTTTTTCATATTCTGATGTTGTATTTTCGATTTGACCTTTTATTTGTTTAATTCTTTCTTTAATCTTTTCTTCGTCACCTTTTCCACCAACAATAATTGTATCATCTTTTCTAATCTTTATAACATCTGCTCTACCTAAGTCGTTTAATGTTACGTTTTCTAATGTTAATCCAACTTCTTCACTAATTACAACTCCACCTGTTAATATAGCAATATCTTGTAACATCGCTTTTCTTCTATCTCCAAATCCAGGAGCTTTTACTGCTACTGATTCTAATGTTCCTCTTAATTTATTTAATACTAATGTTGATAATGCTTCTCCTTCAACATCTTCTGCAATAATTACTAATGGTTTTCCTGCTTGAGCAACCTTTTCTAATACTGGGATTAATGGTTTTACTGTAGAAATCTTTTTATCTGTAATTAATATGTATGGTTCTTTTACGATTGCTTCCATTTTTTCTGTATCTGTAACAAAGTATGGTGAAATGTATCCTCTATCAAATTGCATACCTTCTGTAAATTCAACAAATGTTTCCATTGTTTTTGAATCTTCAACTGTAATAACTCCATCTTCACCAACTTTATCCATAGCATCTGCAATTAATTTACCAATTTCTTCGTTATTTGCAGAAATTGAAGCAACATGTGCTATGTCATCTTTACTTGATAATTTTTTACTCATTTTCTTTACTTCTTCAACAGCTTTTGCTGCAGCTTTTTGAATTCCGTTTTTCATTAACATTGGGTTAGCACCAGCTGCAACATTTTTTAAACCTTCTCTAATCATAGCTTGTGCTAATACTGTAGCTGTTGTTGTACCATCACCAGCAACATCATTTGTTTTAGAAGCTACTTCTTTAACTAATTGAGCACCTAAATTTTCAAATTTATCTTTTAATTCGATTTCTTTTGCAATTGAAACACCATCATTTGTAATTGTTGGAGAACCCCAGCTTTTTTCTAATACAACATTTCTACCTTTTGGACCTAAAGTTATTTTAACAGCATCTGCTACTTTATCAACACCTCTTTCAAGAGCTCTTCTTGCTTCTTCTGAGAATAACATTATTTTTGCCATTTCACAACACCTCCTTAGTCTTCATATTTTGCTAAAATATCATCTACATCAATTAAAATATAGTCTTCATCATCTATTTTTACTTCAGTTCCTGAATATTTTGCAAAAATTACATGATCACCTACATTTAATTCTACATCAGAATCTATATTTCCAACAGCAATAACTTCTGCTCTCATAGGTTTTTCCTTTGCAGTATCTGGTAAAACTATACCGCCTTCAGTTTTCTTTTCTTCAATAACAGGTTTTATTAATAATCTGTTACCTAATGGCTTTACTTTCATTCAAATCACCCTCCTTATCTTTTTATTTTTTTAGCAGTCACAATATCCGAGTGCTAATTTCCATGTTTATGATACTCTAACTCGAAAAAATATTCAAGTTTAAAAAACGAATATTATAATTGATTATGGAAAAATATTTCTAATTATAATAGAAATTCTTTTATTTTTATTGTATTCTATTTTTTCCAAACAATTTCATTGTGCTTATCATCATATATTTCTTCTATATCTTCAGGAACTGTCAATTCATCTTTATATTTTTTTAACACCTCTATTATTAAGTCCATAGGCAATGACGAAATAACCCAAAGATCGCTCAAAAACACTTTGTTATTGTTTTTTACAGGCGCTTTTATAATAGAGCTTTCCACTGCTTTTAAAAATATAGATAAATCTTCCTCTTTATAAAATCCTTTCCCAGTATCAGAACCATAATTAATTGGCATTTTATCTCCTCCTTTCTTAGCATAATTATTATACCATTGATAATTTGCTTTTAAATTAAATACTTAATCATATTTATTTAATCTTTTATAATTATAATATTTAAAGAGGTGATGTATATGTATATGTATAAAAAAGAAAACATTAATTTTGATAAGTATAATGAAAATGATTATACAGTTTTAAAGTTTCCAGTAAATTATAATACAAATTATGATGAGAATAAAAATGTATATGTTCATTTATTCGAACCAAAAAAAGTTAATGGAGATATTGTATTCTTACATGGAATTGGAAATACAAACATTCCATATCTAGAATGGTATGCAAGATATTTTAAAAAGTTTAATTATAGGACATCTGTTGTAATATTACCTTATCATCTTCAAAGAACACCTAAAGGGTATAATGGTGGTGATTTATTTTATTCTGCAAATCCAGATAAATGCGTTGTAGAATTTCATAATGCAGTTAAAGATGTCAGAAGGACTATAGATATAATAGAAAACTTTAATGATTATAATCCAAACAAATTATATTTAGTAGGTGTATCTTTTGGAGGA
Organism: Marinitoga sp. 38H-ov; assembly: GCF_011057715.1. Classification (NCBI taxonomy): domain Bacteria; kingdom Thermotogati; phylum Thermotogota; class Thermotogae; order Petrotogales; family Petrotogaceae; genus Marinitoga; species Marinitoga sp. 38H-ov. Next base: position 6,382 of record NZ_LNGH01000017.1, on the reverse strand, counting down.
ATTATAGGAACAATGACATTAGCATTAGATAAAAGAATTAAAAAAGGGGTTTTAATGATAACAGGTGGGAATTGGAGATGGATTAATTTTCATTCTCCCTACACCGAGGTTATAAGGAAAGAATATTATACTATAGGTAATTCATATGGGTGTAATTCAGAAAAGTTTTGCATAGAAAATTTTAGAAAAAATGCTGTTGATTTTGTTTTAAACAATTTTAAAACAATAGATGATATCTTTGATAAAGCACCTATTCCATGTTATTCTTATGATCCAATTTCATTTGCAAAGTTTGTTGACCAACCTATATTATTAATTAGAGGAATATTTGATAAGGTTATTCCAAAAGAAGCAACTGATGACTTAATATCATTATTACCTAATGTTATTGTTGACAAAATACCTACAGGTCATAAAAGTAGTATATTATTTAAAAATATTCTCAGTAAAAAAATTATAAATTTTATAAATTAAGGACTAGAAATATCTAGTCCTTAAAATATATACCTAAATTATTATTTACATAATCAATCCAAATTCTTTCTAAATCAATTATATCAGATCCTATAGAAATATATATACCTAAAGAATCTAAAATTAAAAATATTTTTTGCGCTAAAAAATTTGCATTAATTTCATTAAGAATAATACCTTTTCTTTGCATTTCTACTATTTTACTTTCAATAAATTCTATTGCTTTCTTTAGAAAATCATTCATTAATTTATTTATTTTTTTATTTAACATAGATTGAAGAAAAAAATCTATTAAAAATTTTTGCATTTCATTATCTTCTTTATATCTTTTTATATATACTAAACCCAATGATTCTAAATCTTTTAAATTAGATATTTCAACATTATCAACAATATTTGTAAACTCAAACAAAAAATATTCTAAAACTTTAAAATATAATTCCTCCTTACTTTTAAAATAATGATATATTGCTCCCTTTGATACTTTAGCTCTATCTTTAATCTTATTTATACTTGCTTTTTGATATCCTTCCTTTGAAAAAATTTCATATGCAGATTTTATTATTTTCTCATATGTATCTTCCATATTACCACTCCATTTTTTTTATTAATTCATTTATCCAAATTTTAATCTTCTCTTTTTCTTTTAAATTTTCTTTTCTTAACCAGCCTTCAAATATCGCACTTGAAATAATTAAATTATCAAAATATTTTTCTAAAGGAAATAAATAATGTTTTTTTATATATCCTCCAGTCGCATTTCCAAAGATTTTTGCCATACATACTATAAAAATTGCTACTTTTGTTTTATTTAATGAATATGAATTATTTTCTATAAAATTAGAAATGCCTTTTAATGGTCTTTCATAATATATAGGTGATCCTATTATAAATAAATCATAATTAAAATCTCCATCAAATTCATTAACTTTAAAAATATTCACTTCTATGTTTTTATCTTCTAACTCTTTTTTTATCCAATTAGATATAATATTTGTTGAATTTCTTTTAGTATCATATATTATACATGTCCTCATTTTTCTTCCTCTAAATAGCTTAAAATAGATGTAACTACAAATACTGTAATTAAATAACTAAAAATTACTCCTAATAACAATAATAACCCAAAACCTATAAACCCTCTATATTTTGATAATATAAATGAACCAAATGCTGCTCCAGTTGTTAATGTTGTCATAGTAATTGCTTTACCAGTACTTTTTAAAGAGGATCTCAAATCTTTTTCTTTCTTATATCTATGTATAAAATGAATCCCATCATCTACGCCTATACCAATAATAAGCGGCAAGGCTATAATGTTTACTACATTAAATTTGATATTGAACCATCCCATTACTCCTAGTAATAATATTATTGATAGTAACATAGGAAGCAAAGACAAAATGGCATATTTTAAACTTTTTAAATCTAATAATAATACAATAAATATAAATAATATTGTTAACAGTAAAACCTTTATACCTTCTTTTGAAGATATTTGAATAACCCTTAAAAAAATCAAAGCTGTTCCACTTACATTATTAAAGTTTAATTTTTCTAAAGAATTAAAATATTCTTTTTGAAAATCAACATTCCAAATATCACCATTTGTATATGCAGTTGTTAAAAGTTTCCCAGATTCACCAACATAGTTATTTTTTATTTCATATGGAATATTTTCAAAAGTTATAATACTATTTGTATTTAAATTTCCCCTCATATCTTTCAATGTATCTAATATAGCTTTTTGTATTTTCTTTAAATCTTCTACACTTTTATTTGCTATTCTTAATAACACTCCATTTTTTACAATTCCATTTAAATTATCTCCTAAATCTTTTTGTCCTATTAAATTTAAAGAAAGCGCTGTCTTAGTTAAACTAAAGTTTAAATTGTTTATTTCTGATTTTATATTACCAATATCTTTTTCTATATACTCTTTATTTTTTATTTCATTTGATATACTCAATCCAATTACTTGAGATTCTGTTTCTGGTATATAATTAACAATACTATCTATTTCAGAAAATATCGTTAATTCCTTTAATTCATTGTATAAAATTTTAGCTTCAGATAAATCATTACTTATAAATATTGTATTATCAGGAGAAAATTCAAATTTTTCTAATATCTTTTCATTTAATTTAATGCTTTCTAATCCTTTTGCCTCTATATTCATCATATTCTTATCAAATTCTATATTATTTATTTTAACTAATGATATACTTAAAAGCACAAAAAACAATATTAAACTTATAACTCTATACTTTTTTATGTTATAATCTACCACAAAGAAATTACCTGGATCTTTATATTTATCTCCAAATTTTTTTAACAATATTGTTAGTCCAAATATTGATGCTAATAATGTTAGAATAATTCCAGAAGATAATACAATTCCAAATTCTCTAAACCCTGGAAAAGAACTAATCGAAAAAATCCCCATTCCTATAGCAGTTGTTACTGCTCCTGCAATTACTCCTCTAATATTTTTTTCAAAAACCCCTACTAAAGATTCTTTTACAGATAATCCATTTTTTCTCAATTCAATAAAGAGTGAAATAATATGAATTGAATAATCAATACCTAAACCAGCTAATATTGCCCCCATCATAACAGTCATTATATTCAAAGAACCTATTGTTATTTTTGCAAATCCTAAAGCCCAAATAATTCCTAATATTAATGGAATAACTGCTAAAATCATATATCTAAGGCTTCTAAAACCTAAAATAAATATAATTAATATTAAAATAATTGAAACTGATGTAGCTATTAACATATCTCTTTCTGTAACAACCATCTCATCTCTAGCAATTACTAATGTTCCTGATAATCCAGCTTTTACATTGTAATTTTTTGATTCTGATTTAATTAAATTTTCTATTTTATTTACTAAATATACAACCTTTTCTATATCATTTGAATTTATTGTTGGTCTTATTATTATCATTCCAAAAGTACCATCTTTCGATAATAAATATTCTTCACCAAATAACATACTTTTTAAGTTTTTATTTATACCCTCTTCATCTATATTTTCAATACTGTATAATAAATTCTCAAAAGAATTCAACATATATTCAAATTGCTTTTTTTCACTTTCATGTATTTTAAATCCATTTTCTGGTTCAGTAAACATAACATTTATTGCTTTAAAAAATTCTTCGAGATTTGTAGAAGAATATAACTCTTTTAAAATTTTTTGGTCACGTTCTTGACTCAATAAAAATATATTTTTTGAAATAAATTCTATCGGGTTTTTATAATACACATAATCTATATATTCTATATTTTTTAATTTTAAAGAAATATTTTCAATATAATCAATTATATTTTCTCTATTCCCTTCTATTCCAATTATTATACTATCAATACTCTTAAATTCATTTATTGCCTCTTCATATACCTCAACATATGAATCATTACTAGGTAATAAGTCTAAAAAACCTGGTCTTATTTCTAATTTAGAAATAAGATATATTGATATAATAGTTATAACAGTTAATAATAAAAAGATAATTTTAGAGTTTTTAAAAATAAAGCTACTTAATTTACTCATACAATCACTCCTCTCTAAAAATACCGACCAGTTGGTTTTATATTATCAAAAGAAATTTTCTTTTATGTAAAAAAATTATATCTTTTATGTAAAAAAATTATATCTTTTTTATTAAGGAATTTATTTTATTATATGCTCCTGGTATAATTAATACTTTTTCAACTTCTTTAATAGCTTCTTTTATAGCTAATTCTATATTATTGAATTTTAAATAAAAATGAATAAAAAAACCATCAAATATATCTCCCAATCCTATTTTATATTTTGCTTCTTTATTATTGCTTTCAAATATTTTATTTTTATACTCAACACCCTTAATTCCAATTTTAACTATATCACAGTTTCTATATTCACATTCTTTTTCATTTCCAATTACAAATGCATTATTGAATATATCTTTTGAAATATAAGGTCTAGGACCAATATCAAAAAATATAAAATCGTAATTTAATTTTTCTATCTTTTTTAATTCTTTTTTTGATAATTCTGTTGTAATAATAGCTATATCTGATTTTTTTTCTAATTTGATAAATTCACAATCATTTATTTTTCTTTCAACTGCTATAGGAATTTCATTTTTTGATATAAAAATTGCTGTTTTTTCATTTTTTCTATCTAAATTCTTGAAAGGTATTAATTTATTTAAAATATCTCCTCTATAGTCATATCCTAAAAAACTATTTAAATTAACTTCATGACCTAAATTATATAATAAATATGCTATATTAAATGCTGACCCACCTGGCATTTCAAGTATCTCACTTTCATGCGGTTTTTCACCGAATATATATATGTCATAAAATACTGCTCCATATACATCTATTTTCATTTTCCCCTCCTATTTTATTTTTATTAATTTTTTTGATAGAATATAAATATATTATACACTTTTAAATTAGAGGTGGCAACATGAGTAAATATGATTATATTGCAAAATATTATGACAAATTACTTTTTTCTTTAGAAGAAAAATATTTAGATAAATATAGAAAAAAATTTGTAGGAAAAATTGAAGGTTATACATTAGACTTAGCTGTTGGAACTGGTAATAATATAAAATATTATCCTAAAAATTCCAATGTTGTTTTAATAGATGAAAGCGAAAAGATGTTAGAAATAGCAAAAAATAAAGCAAAAAATAGAAATGATTTAAATTTAAAATTCATTCAGTCTTCAATAGAAAACTTACCTTTTAATGAGAATACTTTTGATACAATATTATCAATTGATGTTTTTTGTTCTGTAAATAATCCTTTTAAATCAATGAAAAAAGTTTATAATGTATTAAAAAATGGCGGTAAAGGTATTTTTGTTGAACATGGTTTAACTGGAAATATTTTAAAAGATTTTTGGCTATATTTTTCTACTTTATTTACTTATCCACTTTTGGGTTCGTCAATGATTAGAAAACCTTTAAATTATTTACAATACGCAAATTTTAAATTAGTTGAATACGGATATTTAAATAAATCATTTTATTATTTTATAGTAAGAAAGGAGAAAATATGAAATACGAAATTGTTTATTTTGATTTAGATCACACTTTACTTGATTTTGAAAAATCAGAAAAATTTGCACTTTTTGGAGTTTTAAAAGAACTTAATATTCCTACAAAAGATGAATATTTAGAAATTTATAGACCTATAAATGAAAAATGGTGGAAATTGTTTTCAGAAGGAAAATTCTCAAAAAATATTATTATTGTCGAACGATTTAAAGAGTTTTTTAATGCAATTGGTATAAATATGAATATAGATTATCAAAAAATTTCTGAATTATATTTAGAATATTTATCCCATCTAGGATTTTTCTTTCATGGTGCAAAAGAACTTTTAGAAGAATTAAAAAAACATAAACAAAGAATGGCTGCTATTACAAATGGGGTAGAGAAGGTTCAACAAGGAAGAAGTAAAGCTTTGAATTTAGAAAATTATTTTGAATTTATTTTAACTTCTGAAAAAGTAGGAAAACCAAAACCACATCCTTTAATATTTTTTGAAGCAGCAAAAATATCTAATGTACCAATTGAAAATTCTGTATATATAGGAGATAATCCTGATTCAGATTATTTAGGTGCAAAAAATGCTGGAATGGATTTCATATTATATGATCCTAAAAATTTACATAATTTACCTTGTAAAAAAGTTAACAATTATGATGAATTATTAAATTTATTAATATAATTAGGAGAAGCAATCGCTTCTCCTAATTTTCTATAATTTAAATTGTTTAATTAATTCATTTAATTCATTACTTAAATTTGATAGTTCTTTTGATGCTTTCTCTAATTTAATAAAATCTTTATTTTGTTCCGCTATTTCATTTTTGAAGTGCGCTATATCTTCT